>JASHTP010000151.1 GCA_030040495.1 Alphaproteobacteria bacterium | reverse complement strand
GCAGGCGAGCACACCGAAAAGGGCGACGAGGCGCCGCTGAGCCATGGCGCCGGAGATTAGCCGCGCCCCGCCGGAGCGCCAAGCGCGGCGGCCGCGGCAAAATCTAGGCGGCGCGCACTTGCTCGAGGAAGCGGGCGACTTCGCTGCGCAGTCCGGCGGCGAGCTCGGCCAGCCGGCCGGTGGCGCCGCGCATCTCTTCCGCCGAGGCGCCGTTGGCCGCCGCCGTGTCGCTTACCGCATGCACGGTGCGCGACGCCGCGGTGGCGCCCGAGGCCGCCTGCTGCACGCTGCCGGCGATGTCGCGCGTGGCGCTGCCCTGCTCCTGGACCGCGGCGGAGATCGAGGTCGAGATCTCGCTGATCTCGCCGATGGTGCCGCCGATGCCGCGGATCGCCTCGACCGCCTCGCGCGTCGCCGTCTGGATCTGGTTGATCTGCGCGGCGATGTCCTCGGTCGCCTTCGCCGTCTGATTGGCCAGCGACTTGACCTCGCTCGCCACCACGGCAAAGCCCTTGCCCGCTTCGCCGGCGCGCGCCGCCTCGATCGTCGCATTGAGCGCCAGCAGGTTGGTCTGCGACGCGATGTCGTTGATGAGCTTCACCACCTCGCCGATGCGCTGCGCCGCCTCGGCCAGGCCCTGCACGGTGGCGTCGGTGCGCCTGGCTTCGTCGACCGCCTTGGACGAGATCGCGGCGGACTGCGCCACCTGGCGGCCGATCTCCTCGGTCGAGGCGGCGAGCGTCTCGACCGCCGCGGCGACGGCGTGCACGCTCTCCGTCGTCTCGCGCAGCGCGCCGACCGCGCCCTGCGCCTCGTCGCGATTGCTGCCGGCGGCGGCGGTGAGCCGCGCCGAGGTCTCCTGCATCGCGCCCGTCGCCTCGGCAAGCTTGTCGACCACCGACTTGACGCTCGCCTCGAAGCCCTCGGCCAGCGCCAGCGTCATGCGGCGGCGCTCGCCCTCGGTGTCGCCCTGCAGGCGAAGCGTCTCGGCGTTGAGCGCCTTCTCGCGCCGCCCGGCCTCTTCCATGGCGTCGAGCGCGGCCTGGCTGGAAGCGAACAGGCGAACGAGATGCTGCGTCAGCCAGATCAGCACCGCCGCCTCGATGACGACGATGGCGGCGTGGAGCAGCACGCGCAGGAAGTCGGCACCGTCGGGGAAGACGGCGAGCGGCATCAGGAAATTGAGCACGAGATGGTGCACCGCCGTCACCACCGCCGCCAGCACGATCACCTGCCAGTCGCAGAACGCGGCGAGCACGGCGAAGGCGGCGAAATAATACATGTGCATGTCGATCTGCATCCGGCCGTGGGCCAGCCACACCATCAGCGACACCATGGTGATGAGCGCGATGGCGATGACGTAGCGGCACAGCGCGCCTTGCTCATCGACGTACCACGCCGCGGTGGCGAGGCCGGCGGCCACCGCCGCGACGGCGAGGCCGGCGGGCCAGGCGCTGTCGTTGATGAGGCCGATCGCCAGCAGCACCGGCAGGTGCAGCCAGAGCGCTACCACGAAGAACCGCGCCACGCGGGCGCGCAGCGCCACCATGCTCGAACTTTCCATACTCCGCTCCAAGACCTCGCTCAACCGTTGTTCCCGCCGGACGATCGCGCCAGACAGCCGCCGAAGGCGACGGGATCGACCACCGCCCAGGCGCCGGCGGCATGGAGCCGATCGACGAGACCGGCATCGTCGCCATGCACCACCAGGATCCAGTCGCGCGCGCCGCGGCGCACGACGAGGCCGGCGGCCGCGGCTTCGGCGAAAGCGCGCTCCCGCCCGATCCAGGGCGGGAAGATCGCGGCGACCTCGTCGCCGCCGCGCGGCCGCGCCTCGAGCCAGACCACCGGCACGACGCTCGCCACGCCGAGCAGCGCCGCAACCGCGATCGCCGGCCATTGCTTCGCCGTGCTGGCGGCCATCCGCGCTTCGCCTGCTCCCGACGCCGATCTCCGCACTCCCGTCTTACGATCGGCGAGGCGCATGAAGGATCGGTTAAATCGCGTCGCCGAGGCCGACCCTCGTTCAGGGCGCGATGCGTCGGAACCGGCGCCGCGCTCAGATCGACTTGCCGACGAGCGCGAGCAGCGCCGCGCCGAGCAGGCCGAGGCCGGAGAGCGTGAGGATGGCGCCGGAAATGCGGTTGAGCCAGACGAGGCGCACGGTGCGGACGACACGGCGCAGCGCGGCGATGCCGAAGCTCAGGCCGAGCCACCACAGCAGCGAGCCGCAGAAGACGCCGGCGACCAGCGCGCCGGTGTCGAGGTAGCCGCCCTGCTCGCTCATGCCCACCTTGGCGAAGATCGCAGCGAAGGCGAGGATGGTGATGGGATTGGTGATGGTGAGCGCGAAGGTGGAGGCGTAGGCGGCGAACAGCGCCTCGCCCTCGACCGGCTCCGGCACTTCGTCGCCGCGCCTCAGCAGCGCCCGGACGCCGACATAGATGAGGAAGACGCCGCCCGCCGTGCCGAGCCAGTTCTGATAGCGCAGCATGAAGTCGCGCACGATGGTGAGGCCGAAGCCGGCGATGACGCCGAAGATGGTGTCGGCGGTGGCGGCGCCGAGGCCGGAGACGAGGCCGTAGCCCGCCCCTTCGAACAGCGTGCGGCGGACGCAGAGCACGCCCACCGGCCCCACCGGCAGCGCGATGACGATGCCCACGGCAATGCCTTTGAGGAGATCGATGAGGAGGAAAGCGGGCATCGGCACCGGCGGCGGGAAAGACGGCGGGCGCCAGTCTCGGCGAGCCGCCGCCGCCGCGCAATCGAAACCGTCGGGGCTCGGCCGGCGCGTGCCCTCGGCCGCGCCGGCCGCTATGCTGGGCCGCGGGAGAAGGCGGGCATGAGCGACGACAAGGACGGCCTGCTCGGACGGGCGCGGCGCAAGCTCGTCGAAAGCAAGGAGCGCTGGGCGCGCGAAGGGCGCCTCCTCACCGGCCGCGCGGCGCGGCCGGAGGCCGAGCGCCTGCCGCCGGGCCAGCGCCGGGTCGAGAACTGGCCGGTCCTCGATCTCGGCATCCAGCCCGACGTGCCGCTCGAGAGCTGGCAGCTCGCCGTCGACGGGCTGGTCGAGAATCCCCTGCGGTGGGACTGGGCGACGTTCCGCGCCCAGCCGATGCGGCGCGACGTCTCCGACATCCACTGCGTCACCGCCTGGTCGCGCTTCGACAACGAATGGGAAGGGGTGAGCGCCCGTCACCTCATCGCCACCGTCCGGCCGCGGCCGGAGGCGCGCTTCGTCGTGCTGCACAGCCATGACGACTACACCACCAATCTGCCGCTCGCCGATTTCGCCGGCGAGGACGTGCTGCTGGCGCATTCCTGGCAGGGCAGGCCGCTGACGCGCGAGCATGGCGGCCCGGTGCGCGCGGTGGTGCCCAGGCTCTATTTCTGGAAGAGCGCCAAATGGCTGCGGCGCGTCGAGTTCATCGCCGCCGACCGGCGCGGCTTCTGGGAGGAGCGCGGCTATCACGATCGCGGCGACCCCTGGACGGAAGAGCGCTATGGCTGAGGCGGCAAACCGAGGGAGCTCTCCGATGACCGCCCACGATTTCTCCTTCGTCGCGATCGACGGCACGCCATTGCCGCTGGCCGCCTATCGCGGCCGGCCGCTGCTCGTGGTCAACACCGCCTCCTTCTGCGGCTTCACTCCGCAATATGCCGAGCTCGAGACGCTGTGGCGGCGCTATCGCGCGCGCGGGCTTATCGTCATCGGCGTGCCGTCGAACGATTTCGGCGAGCAGGAGCCGGGCTCGGCGGAGGAGATCCGCACCTTGTGCGAGACGCGTTACGCCGTCGACTTTCCGCTGACCGAGAAGCAGAGGGTGATCGGGCCGGCGGCGCACGGCTTCTTCCGCTGGATCGCCGATGAGCTCGGCGAGGCGGGGGCGCCGCGCTGGAACTTCCACAAATACCTCGTCGCCCCCGACGGCAGCCTCGCCGGCGCCTGGCCCTCCGCGGTGCGGCCGACCGACCGCGCCATCATCGCCGAGATCGAGCCGCTGCTGCCGGCGCCGCCGACCTGAACTCCGACCGCGCCACGCCGCGCGCGGTTCCCCGTTCGTTCGTGCCGGCGCCGCGGGCGCGCTCAGCCGAGCGTCTTGCGCAGGAAGAAGCGCCGGTGGCCCGGCGGATAGTCGTCCAAGACGCCGAACACGCTGTAGCCGCAGCGCTGGTAGAACCCCGGCGCCTGGAAGGCGAAGCTGTCGAGCCAGGCGGCATGGCAGCCGCGGGCAAGCGCTTCGCGCTCGGCGCGCGCCAGCACCTCGCGGCCCAGGCCGCGCCCGCGCAACGTCTCCGGCAGCCAGAACAGGCGGACATAGAGCCAGCGCCAGGCGGTCCAGCCGGCGAGCCCGCCGAGCACGGCGCCCGTCTCGCCCTTGACCAGGACCGCCAGCGGACGAAAATCCGCGCCGGGCGCCTTCGCCTCGTTGAACGCGACGAGACCGCGCAGGATGACCTCCTCCGCCGCGGTGCCCGGATTGTCGGTGACCAGGATCTCGCTCCGCATGACGACACGCCTCGCTTGCTGCGACGGCGAGATTACACCGAATTTACTTGCCCTTGCGATGGGTTAGGCTTGATTTCCGTCGTCGAAATGCGGCACATGGCTGAGGCAACGACAAGACCGTCGAGCGGCAGATCGGGGTGAGACCAGGCCTATGGACGAGATGATCGCGGTCCGGCACCTGACCAGGCGGTTCGGGCCGATCACGGCCGTGGACGACGTGTCCTTTACGGTGTCGCGTGGCGAGGTGCTGGGCTTCCTCGGCCCCAACGGCGCCGGCAAGTCGACGACGATGAAGATGATCACCGGCTTCCTCGCGCCGAGCAGCGGCACGGCGGTGATCTGCGGCGCCGACATCGTCGACGCGCCGATCGCGGCGAAGCGCCGCATCGGCTATCTGCCCGAGGGCGCTCCGGCCTACCCCGACATGACGCCGGCGGGCTTTCTCGACTTCGTCGCCCGCATCCGCGGCTTCGCCGGCGCGGAGGCGCGCCGGCGCATCGAGATCGCGGTCGAGCGCACGCAGCTGGCGAGCGTGCTCCATCAGCCGATCGAGACGCTCTCCAAGGGTTTCAAGCGCCGCGTCGGGCTGGCGCAGGCGCTGCTGCACGAGCCCGACGTGCTCATCCTCGACGAGCCGACCGACGGGCTCGACCCCAACCAGAAGCACGAGGTGCGCCGGCTCATCACCGCGCTCGCGGCGGAGAAGGCGATCGTCATCTCGACGCATCTGCTGGAAGAGGTGGACGCCATCTGCACGCGCGCCATCGTCATTGCCGTCGGACGGGTCCTGGCGGACGGCACGCCCGCGGCCCTCGCCGCCCGTTCGCGCCATCACAACGCGGTGCGCCTCGCGCTCGCGCGCGACGGGGGCGATGCGGCCACCGCGCTGATGCGGCTGCCGGGCGTCGTCGCCGTCGAGCCGATCGAGGACGTCGAAGGCAGCGCGCTGATGATCTTCCCGCGCGCCGGAAGCTCGATCATCGCCGAGGTTACCGACCTCGTTCGCACCGCCGGCTGGTCGGTCACGGCGTTGCGCGTCGAGCGCGGCCGGCTCGACGACGTCTTCCGCGCCATCACCCTTCCCGGCAAAGCCTGAACCATGCACGGCACCCTGGTCATCTTCCGGCGCGAGCTCCAGAGCTACTTCGCCACACCGCTCGCCTATGTCTTCATCGTCATC
The DNA here is from genome assembly GCA_030040495.1 of Alphaproteobacteria bacterium. Classification (GTDB taxonomy): domain Bacteria; phylum Pseudomonadota; class Alphaproteobacteria; order ATCC43930; family CGMCC-115725; genus DAHUYF01. The sequence goes on along the minus strand of JASHTP010000151.1, from coordinate 4 downwards.
TTCC
>JASHTP010000150.1 GCA_030040495.1 Alphaproteobacteria bacterium | reverse complement strand
GGCCGCGGTGCTCAGAAGGCCCGGCGCAGCGCGTCGACGAGATCGAGCCGCTCCCAGGAGAAGCCGCCATCGGCCTCGGGCGGGCGGCCGAAATGCCCATAGGCGGAAGTCCGGGCATAGATCGGCTTGTTGAGGCCGAGATGGGTGCGGATGCCGCGCGGCGAGAGATCAAGCAGCTCCTGCAGCACGCGCGCGAGCTTGTCCTCGTCGACCTGCGCCGTGTTGCCGGTGTCGATATAGAGCGACAGCGGCTTCGCCACGCCGATGGCGTAGGAGACCTGGAGGGTGCAGCGCTCGGCGAGGCCGGCGGCGACCACGTTCTTGGCGAGATAGCGCGCGGCATAGGCGGCCGAGCGGTCGACCTTGCTCGGATCCTTGCCCGAAAACGCGCCGCCGCCGTGCGGCGCCGCGCCGCCATAGGTGTCGACGATGATCTTGCGCCCGGTGAGGCCGCAATCGCCGTCCGGGCCGCCGATGACGAAGCGGCCGGTGGGGTTGACGTAGAAATGCTCCTCGTCGCACATCCAGCCTTCGGGCAGCACGTTCACCACGTGCGGCCGGACGATCTCGCGCACCTCGTCCTGGTCGATCGATCCGTCATGCTGGGTCGAGACCACGATCGAGGTGGCGCGCACCGGCTTGCCGCCGGCGTAATAGAGGCTCACCTGGCTCTTGGCGTCGGGGCCGAGCAGCGGCGCGGCGCCGGAATGGCGCGCCTCGGCGAGCGAGCGCAGGATGGCGTGCGCGTAATAGATCGGCGCCGGCATGAGCTCCGGCGTCTCCCGGCAGGCATAGCCGAACATGATGCCCTGGTCGCCGGCGCCCTCGTCCTTGTTGCCGCTGGCGTCGACGCCCTGGGCGATGTCCGCCGACTGCTTGTGGAGATAGCAGTCGATCGCGGCATGCTTCCAATGGAAGCCCTGCTGCTCGTAGCCGATATCCTTGATCGCGTGCCGCGCCACCTCGACGAGCTGCTCGTGGGTGATCGCGTCCGGCCCGCGCACCTCGCCGGCCATCACCACCCGGTTGGTCGTGGCCAGGGTCTCGCACGCCACGCGCGCATGCGGCTCGGCGCCGAGGAAGGTGTCCACCACCGCGTCGGAGATGCGGTCGCACACCTTGTCGGGATGGCCCTCCGACACGGATTCGCTGGCAAAAACAAAGTCGCGCTTGACCACGGTCAATCCCTACCCCTTGCTGGCGGCCCGGTCCGGGCGTCCTTGACGGCGGATGGTAAACGCCTTGTCGGCGATGCCGCTCCTGCCCCTCGCGGGCGGCGGAAGCAGCGACATGTGGCAAGCCGGGGCAGCCCCCGTCAACCGATTTTTTGCGGGTGGGCGGGACAGGCGGAGCCGGGCTCAGCCCTCGCTGGCGCAGGCGTTGGCGATGGCCTTGGTGAGGTCGAAGAGGCGCCGGCGGATCTGCGCGTCGGGGATGCGGTAATAGGCGCGCACCAGCTCGAGCGTCTCGCGCCGCATCATCGGGTCGGGCTCGTGGCGCGCCGCCGCCTGCTCGGCGCTTTCGGCGGCGCCCTCGATCCGCGCCGCCGCCGTCTCCGGCTTGATGTCGTCGAAGAAGAACGACACCGGCACGTCGAGCACGCGCGAGAGATCATAGAGCCGGCTCGCGCCGATGCGGTTGGCGCCGCGCTCGTATTTCTGCACCTGCTGGAAGGTGAGGCCGATCGCCTCGCCGAGCTTCTCCTGGCTCATGCCGAGAAGCGTGCGCCGCAGGCGGACCCGCGAACCGACATGGACGTCGATCGGATTGGGCTTGTCCGATTTGCGGCGGCGCCTGCGTGCGACCGGTGGCTTTTGATTCATTATCGCCTTCGACGCTCTGGGACACGGCCTAAATAGTTCACACGCTGGTATGCGGTCAACCGCCGTGGCAGACATATCGTCGAATATTAGCCGACAATCCGCATCAACGAGCGCGATGGTCATAAAAACGGGAAATGATTCCAGAGATCGCCAGTAAAAAGAGCAACATACTCCAGAAAACAGTGTCGCGCGCCTGCTCATACACCGTCGGCGCCAGCGCGCTCGGCAGGGGCGCATCGAGCACGCCGACCACGTTGAGGTCGAGCCGGGCGGTGACCCGGCCATAGGGGTCGAACACCGCCGACACGCCGTTGTTGGCGGCGCGCACCATCGGCATCCCCTCTTCGATCGCCCGCACCCGCGCGATGGCGAGATGCTGGAAGGGACCGGAGCTGACGCCGTACCAGGCGTCGTTGGTGACGTTGAGCAGCCATTGCGGCCGCCGCGCGGGGTCGATCACCGCGCCCGGGAAGATCGCCTCGTAGCAGATCAGCGGCGAGACCGGCGGCAGCCCCGGCAGGTCGAGCGTGCGCGCCCCGGGGCCGCGCGAGAAATCGCCGATGCCGGGCACGATCCTGTCCATCGGCAGGATGCCGCGCAGCGGCACATACTCGCCGAACGGCACCAGATGCGCCTTGTCGTAGGTGGCGATGATGTCGCCCTTGTCGTCGAGCACGTCGAAGCCGTTCCAGATCTCGCGCGGCGGCCAGCCGGTGAGCGGCGCGGCGCGCACCGCGCCGGTGAGCAGCAGGCCCCGCCGCGGGATGATCTCGGCGATGCGCTGGCGCAGCTCGGGATAGCGCTCGAGCAGCGGCGGCGCCGCCGCCTCGGGCCAGATCAGGTCGGTGATGCGCTCGGCGCCGGGCGCGGCGCTGAGCCCGAGCAGCCTGAGGAAGTTCCGTTGCAGCGCCGCGGGGTCGTTCTTGAACTTCTCGGGGATCGAGGGCTGGACCAGGCGCAGCATCACGCCGGGCACCGTGCCGCGCTCGGCCGACAGGAGCCGCCAGGCGCCGCCCGCGCCGGGAACGGCGACGAGCAGGACCGCCGCCGCCAGGGCCCACTGCCGGCCGCCGCCGAGATCGCCGAGCCGCGCCGGCAGCGCCGCGGCGACCACGGTGAGGAGGCTCAAGCCGTAGATGCCGAAGATCGAGGTCGATTGCAGCACCGCGATCGCGCCGGGAAACGCCCCGGCCCAGGCATAGCCGAGCAGGTTCCAGGGGAAGCCGGTGAGGACGTGGCCGCGCGCATACTCCGCCGCCGCCCAGGCGGCGCCGAGGACCAGGATGCGCGGCGTGCCGGCGAGGCGGAAGCGCTCGCGCGCCTCGTGCGCCGCGAGCAGCGCCAGCGCGGGGAAGAGCGCCAGCCCCGCCGGCAGCGCCACGACGGCAAACGGCAGCAGCCACCAGAAGCGCGCGATGTCGACGAAGAGCGCCGCGGCGACCCAATAGAGGCCGGCGACGAAGAAGCCGAAGCCGAAGCTCCAGCCGAGCAGCAGCGCGCCGCGCCGCCGGGTCGTGCCGTCGGCGAGCCAGACCAGCCCGCTCATCGACACCACGAGCACCGGCGTCAGATCGACCGGCGACAGCGCCGCC
>JASHTP010000149.1 GCA_030040495.1 Alphaproteobacteria bacterium | reverse complement strand
ACCGCGCCGCGGCGGCAGCGGAGCCGCGCGCCGAGCCGACCGTCGAAGAGGCGCGGCTCGCCATCGAGCCGGCGGTCGCGGCCATGGACGCCCAGCAGCTGCGCGGCAAGTCGCGCGGCGAGATCGCGCGGCAGGTCGAGGACACCGTGCGCGCGGCGCTGCAGGAGAAGCAGCTGGCGCTGTCGGCGATCAACCAGCGCGACCTCGTCACCATGCTGATGAACGGCGTCGTCGACAAGCTGAAGCGCGAGGGGCCGGCGAGCGAGACCGGGCGCGCGAGCCAGGCGGTCGGCAGCCGCGCCGCGATCGACGACGCCATCCCGCGCATCTACCCGCTGGTGATGGAACGGATCGATCCGGAGGTCGCCGCCAAGCTGCAGCGCGCCGAGCTCGCCCGCCAGCTCCAGGCGGTGATCGGCGAGATCCTGATCGAGCAGAAGATCCAGCTCAACCAGCTCGAGCAGCGCGACCTCGTCACCGTGCTGCTCGACGACATGCTCGGGCTCGGCCCGCTCGAGCCGCTGCTCGCCGACGAGACGATCAGCGACATCATGGTAAACGGCCCCAAGCAGGTCTATATCGAGCGCCGCGGCAAGCTCGAGCTCACCGACGTCGCCTTCCGCGACAACACGCACGTGATGAGCGTCGCCACGCGCATCGTCACCCAGGTCGGCCGCCGCGTCGACGAATCGACGCCGCTGGTCGACGCCCGCCTCGCCGACGGCAGCCGCGTCAACATCATCGCGCCGCCGCTCGCCATCGATGGCACGGCGATCTCGATCCGCAAATTCTCGAAGAAGACGATCACGCTCGACTCGATGGCGAAAAGCGGCAGCATCTCGCCGGAGATGGCGGTGGTGCTCAAGATCGCCGCGCGCGCGCGGCTCAACATCCTGATTTCGGGCGGCACCGGCTCGGGCAAGACGACGACGCTCAACGCCATGTCGCAGATGATCGACGAGGGCGAGCGCATATGCACCATCGAGGACGCGGCGGAGCTGCAGCTGCAGCAGCCGCACGTCGTGCGCCTGGAGACGCGGCCGCCCAACCTGGAGGGCAAGGGCGAGATCACCATGCGCGACCTCGTCAAGAACACGCTCCGCATGCGCCCCGACCGCATCATCCTCGGCGAGATCCGCGGCGCCGAGGCGCTCGACATGCTGCAGGCGATGAACACCGGCCATGACGGCTCGCTCTGCACCATCCACGCCAACCGGCCGCGCGAGGCGCTCACCCGCCTCGAGAACATGGTCGGCATGTCCGGCGTCAACCTGCCGGCCAAGGCGGTGCGCCAGCAGATCGCCGCCGCGGTCCACATGATCGTGCAGGTCAGCCGCATGCGCGACGGCCAGCGCCGCATCATCGCCGTCACCGAGGTCGTCGGCATGGAGGGCGAGATCATCACCACCCAGGACCTCTTCACCTACCAGTACGAGGGCGACGGCGCGGACGGCAAGCTCAAGGGCAGCTTCAAATCATCCGGCCTCAGGCCGCATTTCATGCCCAAGGCCGAGTATTACGGGCTCGACCGCGCGCTGGTGGAGGCGATCGGATGAACGGCCTCTTCGCCGATCCCCTCCCGCTCCTGCTCGGCGCCGGCGTCGGCATCGTCCTGCTGTGCCTGTTCCTCGCCTTCGGCGACGATGCGAACAAGAAGCAGGCGAAGCGCGTCGACCGGCTGAAGTCGCGCGGCCACCGCCCCGTCGGCGAGACGCTGCAGCTGCGCCGCGAGACCGGCGACCGGCGCAAGATCGACCAGTTCGTGCTGCGCTTCGCGCCGCGTCCGGACCTGCTGCGCGAGCGGCTGCGCCGCACCGGCCGCTCGATCAATCTCGGCACCTATGGCATCGGCTGTCTCGTCGTCGCCCTCGTCGCCTTCGCCGGCGCGCTGCCGCTCGGCCTCTCGCCCGTGGTGGCGCTGCCGGTGGCGGCGCTGGTCGGCCTCTGGCTGCCGCATCTCTTCATCGGCTACCTCGTGCGGCGCCGCGCCAACATCTTCGGCAAGCATTTCCCCGAGGCGATCGCGCTGATGGTGCGCGGCCTCAAGTCGGGCCTGCCGGTGACCGAGACCTTCCAGATCGTCGCGCAGGAGGTGCCCGACCCCGTCGGCGTCGAGTTCCGCCAGATCGTCGACCAGATCCGCCTCGGCCACCCGCCGGAGCAGGCGCTGTGGGACGCCGTCAAGCGCACCGACACGGCCGAGCTCAAATTCCTCGTCGTCACGCTCTCGATCCAGCGCGAGACCGGCGGCAACCTCGCCGAGACGCTGGAGAACCTCGACAACATCCTGCGCCGGCGACGGCAGATGAAGCTCAAGGTGAAGGCGATGTCGTCGGAGGCGCGGGCGAGCGCGATGATCATCGGCGCGCTGCCCTTCATCATGGTCGGCATCCTGTCGCTGGTGAATTCCGGCTACATCTCGCTGCTGTTCACCACGACGCGCGGCCACCACATGCTGCTCGCCGCCGCCTGCAGCATGTCCTTCGGCGTCGCGGTCATGACCAAGATGGTGAAGTTCGACATATGACGCCGCCCGACCTCCATCTCGGCGCGCTGACGCTCGACGACACGACGGTCGCCGTCCTCGCCGGCATTCTCGTCTTCGTCAGCATCGTGGCGCTCGGCAACGCGCTCGTGCCGCACGATCCCATGGCCGCGCGCCTGCGCAGCCATCAGAAGCGGCGCGAGCAGCTGCGCTCCGGCCTGCTCTCGGGCAACACCGTCAACGACCGCAAGCGCGCCTCGGTCGGCGTGCTGAAGCGGCTGCTCGACCGGCTGAAGCTGCTGCGCGGCGACGAGGCGCGCAAGACCAGCGATCAGCTCGCCCAGGCGGGCTGGCGCTCGCGCGACGCGATCGTGATCTATCTCGGCCTCAGGCTCGTCCTGCCCTTCGCCGGCGCCATCGCCGGCTTCTTCCTGACGATGGCCTTCATGCCGGGGGCCACCGGCACGAACAAGCTGCTCGGCGTGCTCTTCGCCGGCATCGCCCTGGGCTTCGCCCCCGTCATGGGGCTGAGGCAGCTGATCAAGCGCCGCCAGACGCGGCTGCGCCGGCAGCTGCCCGACGGTCTCGACCTGCTGGTGATCTGCGCCGAGGCGGGGCTCAGCCTCGACGCCGCGCTCACCCGCGTCGCGCGCGAGCTCGGGCTCTCCGCGCCCGACCTCGCCGACGAGCTCGGCCTCACCGCGGTCGAGCTGGGCTTCCTGCCCAACCGGCGCCAGGCGCTGATGAACCTGACCAAGCGCACCGACCTGCCGGCGATCCGCGGCGTGGTCAACACGCTGGTGCAGACCGAGCGCTACGGCACGCCGCTCGCCCACTCGCTGCGCGTGCTCTCGGCCGAGTTCCGCGAGGAGCGCATGCTCAAGGCCGAGGAGAAGGCGGCCAAGCTGCCGGCGACGCTCACCGTGCCGATGATCCTGTTCATCCTGCCGACGCTGTTCATCGTCCTCATCGGCCCGGCGATCATCCAGGTCATGGCGACGCTGAAATAGCCGGCGCCTCAGCGCCCGCGCACCGTCGCCGCGGACTGCCCGAACAGGATCTTCGCCGCGTCGGGGTTGTTGGCCGGCACGGTCTGGAACTCCTTCGCCCGCGCATAGGCGCGCGCCGTCGCCGGCCGCGCCTTGATCGCCTCGAACCAGCGCTTCAGGTTGGGGAAATCCTCGAGCTTCTGGCCCTGCCGCTCATAGGGCACGATCCAGGGATAGCTCGCCATGTCGGCGATCGAATAGGCGCCGGCGACGAACTCGCGGTCGGCAAGCCGCTTGTCGAGCACCGCATAGAGGCGGCTCGTCTCCTTGACGTAGCGGTCGATCGCGTAGGGGATCTTCTCCGGCGCATATTGCGAGAAATGATGATTCTGCCCGGCCATGGGTCCGAGCCCGCCCATCTGCCAGAACAGCCATTGCAGCACCTCGAAGCGGCCGCGCAGCTCCTTGGGCAGGAACTTGCCGGTCTTCTCCGCGAGATAGACCAGGATCGCGCCGGATTCGAAGACGCTCACCGGCGCGCCGCCGCCGGGCGGATCGTCGTCGACCATCGCCGGCATGCGGTTGTTGGGCGAGATCTTGAGGAAGTCGGGATTGAACTGCTCGCCCTTGCCGATGTTGACGCCGTGCAGCTCGTAGCGAAGCCCCGTCTCTTCGAGGAACAGGGTGATCTTGTGGCCGTTCGGGGTGGGCCAGTAATAGAGATGGATCACGGCTTCGCCTCCCTCAGCTGCTGCGCTTCGAGCGCGCACGCCGTCACTATGGCGTGGCGCCGCGGCGAGCGGCAAGGGCGGCTCTCAGCGTTTTGATCAACCCAGCCATGACCGCCGCCGGATCGGCGGCGCTCATGACGCCGCCCATCACGGCGACGCCGCGAGCGCCGGCGGCGATGCAGGCGGCGGCGTTGCCGGCGTCGATCCCGCCAAGCGCGACGAGGCCGAGCCGGGTCGCGGCGGC
>JASHTP010000148.1 GCA_030040495.1 Alphaproteobacteria bacterium | reverse complement strand
ATGGCGGACGCCTATGGCAAGCTCACGGGCAAGCCCGGAATCGCGATGGTGACCCGCGGCCCCGGCGCCACCAATGCCAGCGCCGGCCTGCATGTGGCGATGCAGGATTCGACGCCGCTCATCCTGTTCATCGGCCAAGTGGCGCGCGAGACGCTGGAGCGCGAGGCGTTCCAGGAGATCGACTACCGCCGCATGTTCGGCCAGCTCGCCAAATGGGTGGCGGAGATCGACGATCCCCGCCGCATCCCCGAATTCCTGAGCCGCGCCTACCACACCGCCACCGGCGGCCGTCCTGGCCCGGTGGTGCTGGCGCTGCCCGAGGACATGCTGACCGAGGCGGTCGAGGTCGCCGACGCGCAGCCTTACGTCCCCGCCGAGGTCTGGCCCGGCGAGGCGCCGATGGCGCGGCTGCGCGAGTGGCTTGCGGCGGCGGAGCGGCCTTTCCTGCTGCTCGGCGGCAGCGCCTGGGACGAGGCGGGCGTCGCCGCCATCGAGCGGTTCGCGGCCGACAACCGGCTGCCGGTCGGCTGCGGCTTCCGCCGGCAGGACCGCTTCGACAATGCGCATCCCTGTTATGCCGGCGACGTCGGCATCGGCATCAACCCCAAGCTCGCCCAGCGCATCAAGCAGGCGGACCTGCTGATCGCGGTCGGCCCGCGGCTCGGCGAGATGACCACCGGCGGCTATACGCTCATCGAGATCCCGACGCCGGCGCAGCGTCTGGTGCATGTCCATGCCGATCCCGAGGAGCTCGGCCGCGTCTACCAGCCGGCGCTGCCGATCGTGGCCACGCCGCGCGCCTTCGCCCGCGCCGCCGCGGCGCTGAAGCCGGTCGAGAGCCCGGTCTGGGCGGCGGCGACCGCGGCGGCGCATCAGGATTACCTCGCCTGGCTCAAGCCGCCGCGCTCGCCGGGCGAGATCCAGATGGGCGAGATCGTGCTGTGGCTCGACCGGCACCTGCCGGCCGACGCCATCTTCACCAACGGCGCCGGCAATTTCGCCACCTGGGTCCATCGCTTCCACCAATATCGCCGCTTCGGCTCGCAGCTCGCGCCCACCAGCGGTTCCATGGGCTATGGCTTTCCGGCGGCAGTGGCGGCGAAGATCGTCCATCCCGACCGCGCCGTGGTCTGCGTCGCCGGCGACGGCGATTTCCTGATGACCGGGCAGGAGCTGGCGACGGCGGTGCAGCGGCGGCTCGGCATCGTCGTGCTGCTCCTCAACAACGGCATGTACGGCACCATCCGCATGCATCAGGAGCGCCATCATCCCGGCCGGGTCATCGGCACGGAGCTCAACAATCCCGACTTCGCCGCGCTGGCGCGCGCCTACGGCGCCCATGGCGAGGTGGTCGAGCGCACCGCCGACTTCCCCGCCGCCTTCGAGCGCGCGCGCGCCGCGGGCGTGCCGGCGATCCTCGAGCTGCGCATCGATCCCGAGGCGCTGACCATCCGTCAGTCGCTGTCGGAGATCCGTGCCGCGGCGCTCGCCGGCGGGCATTGACGGCGCGCCGGCGCCGGGGGGATTGGCGGCGGCTCCGGGCGCGGTAAGATCGTCGCGCGGGCGGCGCCGCCGCCCGGCGCAGCACCGCTTCAAGGCGGAGGAGGCATCGCATGGCACGCTTCGGCGATTTCGTCCCGTCCGGCGTCATTCCCGCCTGCCTGTTGCCGTTCGACGAGGATCTCGCGATCGACGCGCGCGATTACCGCAAGCATCTGGGCGACGTCGCCGCCGTGCCCGGGCTTACCGCGATCACCACCAACGCGCATGCCTCCGAGGTGCATGCCTGCAGCCTCGAGGAGCAGCGGCAGGTGCTCGACCTCACGCTCGCGGAGATCGGCGACCGGCTGCCGGTGGTGGCGGGCATCTATGCCGACGGCAGCCTCGCCGCCGCGGCGCTCGCGCGCATGGCGGCCGCGGCCGGCGCCTCGGCGCTGCTGGTGTTTCCGCCCAACAGCATGAGCATGGGCGGCCAGCTCCGGCCGGAGATGGCGCTCGCCCACTTCAAGCGCATCGCCGACGCCGCCGACCTGCCGCTCATCCTGTTCCAATATCCGATGGCGAGCGGCCTCGGTTATCCCGTCGAGACGCTGCTCCGCATCGTCGACGAGGTGCCGAGCGTGCGCGCGATCAAGGACTGGAGCAACGACGCCATGCTGCACGAGCGGCACATTCGCGCGCTGCAAGGCCTGAAGCGGCCGGTCAATGTGCTGAGCACGCACAGCTCCTGGCTGATGAGCTCGCTCGTGCTCGGCTGCAACGGGCTGCTCTCCGGCGCGGGCAGCGTCATCGCCGACCTGCAGGCGGCGCTGTGGCGCGCGGTCCAGGCCAAGGACCTGGCGCGGGCGCAGGCGCTCAACGACCGCATCTATCCCCTCGTCCAGGCCTTCTACGCGCCGCCCTTCCTCGACATGCACAACCGCATGAAGGAGGCGCTGGTGCTGCTCGGCCGCTTGCGGCGCGCGGTGGTCCGCCCGCCGCTGGTCAAGCTGCCGGCGGCGGAGATCGCCCGGCTCGAGGCGGCGCTCAAGGCGGCGCGCATCACCGCCGCCGGCGCCTTCGACCTCGCCGCCTGAGCCGCGCTCAGCCCGCGGCGAGCAGGTGGCGCTGGCGCAGGCGCCGCAGCACCGTCACCGCCAGCAGCGCGGTCAGCGCGTCGAGGCCGGCGACGATGATGAAGACGGCGGTCCAGCTTCCCGTGGTTTGCTTCAGGAATGCCGCCGCCGGGCCGCCGAGGATCGAGCCGATGCCCTGGGCGATGTAGAGGAAGCCGTAATTGGTCGCGGCGAATTTCGCTCCGAAGGTGTCGGTGAGCGTCGACGGGAAGAGCGAGAATATCTCGCCCCAGCCGAAGAAGACCAGACCGGTCAGCACGACGAACAGCAAGGGATTGCCGAGGAAGGCGAACAGCACCAGGATCGCCGCCGCCTCGAGCGAGAAGGCGAGCGCCATCGTCGCCTCGCGGCCGATATGGTCGGAGATCCAGCCGAAGAAGGGCCGCGTCAGGCCGTTGGTGACGCGCGACAGCGTCAGCGACAGCGGCAGCGCCGCCATGATGCCGAACACCATGACGTCGGCGACCTTGAACTCCTTGGCGAAGGGGCCGACGTTCGACACCACCATCAGGCCGCTCGTCGACATCATCGACATCATGATGAAGAGCACCCAGAAGATCGGGCTTCGCAGCATCTCCGCCGGCGTGTAGCTGCGCCGCGACTGCAGCTCGATCTTGACCAGCTCGGGATCGTAGCCGGTCGGCTGGTAGCCGGGCGGCGGCACGCGCAGCCCGAGCGCCGCCAGCACGCCGACGATGCCCTGGATCAGGCCCCAGACGAGCAGCGTGTGCTGGTAGCCCGACGTCTTGATCATGCTGTCGATCGGGAAGCTGGTGAAGAAGGCGCCGAAGCCGTAGCCGGCGGCGGCGAGCCCGGTGGCGAGGCCGCGCCGGTCGGGGAACCAGCGCACCATCAGGCCGATGATGCCGACATAGATGATGCCGGTGCCGAAGCCGCCGATGATGCCGTAGGTGACGTAGAGCGTCTCGAGGCTGGCGGCGTAGGCGGAGAGCACCCAGCTCCCGCCCGACAGGATGGCGCCGGCGGCGATCAGGTTGCGCGGCCCGAAGCGGTCGACGAGATAGGCCTGCAGCGGCGACAGGAAGGTCTGCAGGATGATCAGCAGCGAGAAGGTCCATTGCAGCTCGGCCAGGCTCGTGCCGAGCCGCTGGTTGAGCGGACCGGTGAACAGCGTCCAGGTATATTGCGGGCTCGAAATCGCCATCATGGCGATGACGCCGAAAAGCAGTTGCCACCAGCGCCTTGCGCCGGTCTCGCGCGCCGTCACGGCGGATACGGACATGAGCTCATCTCCCCTGGTTGACTTGACAGGCCCGTAGGGCTGGCGACAGTGGCGGAGGCCGGTGCGCCCGTCGGCACGCCGGCCACGCGCTGGCGCTGCGCCGCAAGATGCAAGGGATGTGCCAGCCGTCAATACTATCCTGTGGCGCCGCGTGGCGCCGGTGAGGGTCCGAACCGTGAACGCATTCACTACCCGTCCCGAGATCCGCGGCACTTTCGGCGTCGTCGCCTCGACCCACTGGCTCGCCTCGGCCGTCGGCATGAGCCTGCTCGAGCGCGGCGGCAACGCCTTCGACGCGGCGGTAGGGGCGGGGCTGGTGTTGCAGGTGGTCGAGCCGCATCTCAACGGCCCCGCCGGCGAAGCGCCGATGGTCCTGTGGGATCGGCGGCGCGGCCGCGCCGAGGTGATCTGCGGCCAGGGGGTGAGCCCGGCCGGCGCCACGATCGCGCATTTCCAGCGGCTCGGCCTCGACCTCATTCCCGGCACCGGCCTCCTCGCCGCCTGCGTGCCGGGCGCCTTCGACGCCTGGATGCGGCTGCTGCTGGAGCATGGCAGCCTGCGGCTCGGCGAGGTGATGGCGCCGGCGCTCGGCTATGCCGGCGGCGGCTATCCGGTGGTGCCGCGCATCACGGCGGCGATCGAGACGGTGCGGAAGCTGTTCGAGACGGAATGGCCGAGCTCTGCCGCGATCTATCTCCCCGGCGGACGGGCGCCGGTGCCCGGGCGGCTCTTCCGCAATGCGGCGCTCGCGGCCACCTACCAGCGCCTCCTCGCCGAGGCGGAGGCGGCAAGCCCGGACCGCGACGGCCAGATCGAGGCGGCGCGGCGCGTCTGGGCGGAAGGCTTCGTCGCCGACGCCGTCGACCGTTTCTGCCGCACGCAGGAGATGATGGACAGCTCCGGCCGGCGCCATCGCGGCGTGCTCACCGGCGACGACATGGCGCGCTGGCGCGCCACCACCGAGGCGCCGCTCGCCTTCGACTATCGCGGCTACACGCTGTGCAAATGCGGGCCGTGGACGCAGGGGCCGGTGCTGCTGCAGCAGCTCGCGCTGCTCGAAGGGTTCGATCTCGACGCCATGGACCCGACCGGCCCCGATTTCGTCCACACCGTGGTCGAGACGGCGAAGCTCGCCTTCGCCGATCGCGAGGCGTGGTATGGCGATCCCGATTTCGTCGACGTGCCGATCGCGGCGCTGCTCAGCCGCGACTATGCGCGCGAGCGCCGTGCGCTCGTCGGCGAGCGCGCCTCCTTCGAGCTCAGGCCGGGC
>JASHTP010000147.1 GCA_030040495.1 Alphaproteobacteria bacterium | reverse complement strand
GTGCGCCGCCGCGGCGGCCCAGGGCGAAGAGCCGCTCGCGGCAGAAGCCGCGGTAATGGTCCTGCACGCTGCGGTCGGCGATGGCGCGGACGCGCGCCTCGAGGCGCTGCTCGAGCGCGGCGCGGCGCTCGGGCGTGTCTACCGGGCGCGCCGTCTCGGTCTCCCACAGCAGCTCGGCCAGCGGCTTGGCGCGGGCCAGCACCTCGCGCATCGCCTCATTGCCGTGATGAAGAATGAGCGTATCGGGATCCTCGCCCTGCGGCAGCTCGGCGAAGCGCAGGCTGTGTCCGGGCTTGAGCAGCGGCAGGGCGCGGTCGAGCGCGCGGATCGCGGCGCGCCGCCCCGCGGCGTCGCCGTCGAAGCACACCACCGGCTCCGGCGAGAGCCGCCACAGCTCCTCGATCTGCAGCTCCGTCAGCGCGGTGCCGAGCGGCGCCACCGCCGTGGCGAAGCCGGCGCGGTGCAGCGCGATCACGTCCATATAGCCCTCGGTGACGATCACCGAAGGCGCAGCCTCGCCGCGCGCGGCGGCGAGGCCGGCGCGCGCCTGCGCCCAGCCATAGAGCACGCGCCCCTTCTGGAAGAGCGGCGTGTCGGGCGAGTTCAGGTATTTCGGCTGGCCGTCGCCAAGCACGCGGCCGCCGAAGGCGATGACGCGGCCCTGGCGGTCGCCGATCGGGAACATGACGCGATGGCGGAAATAGTCGAAGCTGTCGCCGCTCTCCGGCCGGCGCAGCAGCCCCGCCTCGACGAGGAGCGGCTCGGGAAAGGGCTTGCCCAGCGCCTGCTTCAGCGCATCGCGCGATTCCGGGGCGTAGCCGAGGCGGAAGCGGCGGATGGTGGCGAGGTCGAGGCCGCGGCGCTCCAGATAGGCGCGCGCCTCGCGGCCGGCCGGCCCTTGCAGCGTCGCCTCGAAGAAGGCGCAGGCCGCCTCGACCGCGCCCTGGATCGTCGCCTGGCGGTCGGCCTTCTCGCGCTCCTCGCGGCTCTGGCGCGGCACTTCGAGCCCGGCCTGGCGGGCCAGCTGCTCGACCGCTTCGGGGAAGGTCAGGTTCGCCGTCTGCATGGTGAAGCCGATGACATCGCCATGTGCGCCGCAGCCGAAGCAATGATAGAAGCCCTTGTCCTCGACGACGCTGAAGGACGGCGTCTTCTCCTTGTGGAAGGGGCAGAGGCCGACATATTCACGGCCGCGCTTGATGAGGCGCACGCGCCGGCCGACGATGTCGGCGAGCGACAGGCGCTCGCGCAACTCATCGAGAAACCGGGGCGGAAACGCCATCAGCTCGCAGCCCTTGTCATGAGCCCCTTCGCGGAGCCCGGCCCGCTTCCGTCAGCCCTGGCGATGCTGAAGGCGGCGAAGGAAGTGTAGCGCACCGCGACGGGTCGGCGAAAGACGCGTCTCGCCGCGCTCATGCCGGCGCGTCGGCGCCGACGCCGGCCGTCGCGATCGGCGACACCGGGACGCGAACGGTGAAGCAGGAGCCGCGGCCGAGCTCGCTCGTGGCGGTGATCTCGCCGCCCATCAGGCGGCAGAGCTTCTGGCTCAAGGCGAGGCCGAGGCCGGTGCCGCCGTATTTGTGGGCGATGGCGGCGTCGGCCTGGCTGAAATTGCCGAACAGCTTCGCCAGATTCTCGGCGCTGATGCCGATGCCGGTGTCGCGGACGGCGACGGCGAGCCAATGGCGCGCGTCGGCCTCCTCCAGCGACGCGGTCAGGGTGATGCGCCCCTTGTTGGTGAACTTGGCGGCGTTGCTCAGCAGGTTGAGCAGCACCTGGCGCAGCTTCGTCGCGTCGGTGACGGCGGTGGCGAGCACGCCGCGCTCGACCGCGAGCGTATTGCCGTTGCGCTGCACCAGCGGCCGGCAGGTGTCGACCACCTCGTCGATGAGCGCGCCGAGATCGACGGGCTCGGTGACGAGGTCCATGCGCCCGGCCTCGACCTTGGCGAGGTCGAGCACGTCGTTGACCATCGACAGAAGGTGGCGGCCGGCGGTCTGGATCTTCTCGAGGTCGGCGATCTGCTCGGCGCGGCCGTCCTGCACCGCGTCCTCGAGCAGCATCTCGCTGTAGCCGATGACGGCGTTCAAGGGGGTGCGCAGCTCGTGGCTCATATTGGCGAGGAATTGCGACTTGGCCGCGCTCGCCGCCTCGGCCCGCTCGAAGGCGCCCTTCAGATGCGCGATCAGGTCGGCGTTGGCGATGCGCAGCCTCAGCGACACGTTCATGATCTCGCCGAGGCGGCGGCCGATCATCAGCCCGAGGACGTACATGACGAGGGTGAAAAGGGCGAGCTCCAGGCCGGCCTCGTCGCCGCGCCACAGCAGAGCGGCGGCGACCGGCAGGCTGACGGCGGTGTTGTAGCCCTGATAGGCCCAGGGATAAGCGGAATTGGCGGCGCCGGCGATCACGGTCACGCCGGCAAAGGCGATCATCAGCGCCAGCTCCCAGGGCGGCGCCATAAGCGCGAGATCGGCGATGACGAGGCCCCAGCTCAGGCCAAGCGCGACGCTGCAGGCGGTATAGATCGCGCCCCAGCGCCGCGGCGAGTGCGGCTTCTGGGCGATGCTGCGGTAGCGCCGGAAGAAATAGGCGCGCACCAGCACGAGCGCGACGAGCACCGCCGGCCAGCCGACGAGGATGGCGGGGGGCGCCACCCGCCGCAGCATGACGAGGATGCAGAGCGCGGCAACGAGGTTGCCCGCGGTCATCAGCCAGCCGGTGGAATAGAGCGTGTGGACGCGGTCGCGCAGCAGCCGCTCGTCGGCCATCGGCGACCATATCTCCCCGCGAGGGTCCATCTCCACCCGTGCCGGCAAAGGCGTGATCCGCATTCGACCGGAGAATGCAGAGTCTATCGCGGGCGGCGCCGGCGCGAAAGCGGCGACGGACCGTGGTAAATGCTCGGTCAGCCGAGCAGCCGCTTCACCGTCTGGCTCGCCTTGGCGCCGTCGAACCGGCCGGCGTGACGCTCCTTGAGCGCCGCCATGACCCGGCCCATGTCCTTCATCCCCTGGGCGCCCACCGCGGCGATCACCGCCTTGACCGCCGCCTCGAGCTCGGCCTCGCCGAGCTGCTGCGGCAGGAAGCGCTCGATGATGGCGATCTCGCCCCGCTCCTTGGCGGCGAGCTCCGGCCGCTTGCCCTGCTCGTAGAGCGCGATCGAGTCGCGGCGCTGCTTGATCATGCCCTGCAGCATCTGCTGGATCTCGGCATCGGCGATGCCCTCGGCCCTGCCGCGCCCGCGCGCCTCGATGTCCTGCTCCTTGAGCCGGGCGATGACGAGGCGCACCGTCGAGACGGTGAGCTCGTCCTTGGCCTTCATCGCCTCTTTCAGCGCATCGGTGAATCTCTGCCGCAGCATGGCCCGCTCCGAATCTGGCGCCGAGTCGTGCGGAAGTTACTCGACACGGCCGCGAATGGCAATTCTCGGTCGGAATCTAAGCGATTGAATTCATGCCTATTTCGCGGCAGCGCTGGCGCTTGACGCGGTGATCGGCAAAAGCTATTTCACGCCGGTTGTCCGATCGCGGCCCTTGCCGGCGCGGGCGGTCCACCAGCAGAGAGCTCGAGGTTTCGCGACCGCATGACCGACGCGCCGATGTCGCACGCCTCTCCGCGCCCGCCCGGCAGCACCGCCGCCCTGGTGCTGGGCGACGGCAGCGTGTTCTGGGGGCGCGGCGTGGGCGCCGCCGGCGTCGCCGTCGGCGAGGTCTGCTTCAACACCAGCATGACCGGCTATCAGGAGATCCTGACCGATCCCTCCTACGCCGGCCAGATCATCACCTTCACCTTCCCGCATGTCGGCAATGTCGGCGCCAACGCCGAGGACATCGAGACGCTGACGCCGGCGGCGCGCGGGCTGGTGCTGCGCGCCGACATCACGCTTCCCTCCAGCTACCGCGCGACGCAGCATTTCGACGCCTGGCTGCGCTCGCACGGGCTCGTCGGCGTCGCCGGCATCGACACCCGGCGGCTGACGCGGCGCATCCGCGATCTCGGCGCACCCAACGGCGCGCTCTGCCACGCGCCCGACGGCGCTCTCGACGTCGCGGCGCTGCAATCGCGCGCACGCGACTGGCCGGGGCTCGAAGGCATGGACCTCGCCAAGGCGGTCACCTGCCGCCAGAGCTACGGCTGGGACGAGACGCGCTGGGAATGGGGCCGCGGCTATGGAAGGCTCGCCGCGCCGCGCTTCCACGTCGTCGCCGTCGATTACGGCGCCAAGCGCAACATCCTGCGCATGCTGGCCTCGGCCGGCTGCCGCGTCACCGTCGTGCCGGCGAGCGCCAGCGCCGAGGACATCCTGCGCCATCGCCCGGACGGCGTCTTCCTGTCGAACGGGCCGGGCGATCCCGCGGCGACGGGCGAGTATGCGGTGCCGGTGATCCGCGAGCTCGTAGCATCCGGCAAGCCGCTCTTCGGCATCTGCCTCGGCCACCAGCTCCTGGCGCTGGCGCTCGGCGGCAGGACGCGCAAGATGGCGATCGGCCATCGCGGCGCCAATCATCCGGTCAAGGACCTCGCCACCGGCAAGGTCGAGATCACCAGCCAGAATCACGGCTTCTGCGTGCTGCCGGAAACGCTGCCGGCGAGCGCCGAGGTGACGCACGTCTCGCTCTTCGACGGCAGCAACGAGGGGCTGCGGCTGAAGGACCGGCCGGTCTTCTCGGTGCAGTACCACCCGGAAGCGAGCCCCGGACCGCAGGACAGCCACTACCTCTTCGAGCGCTTCGTCCAGATGATGGAGCGGGCGGCGAAATGACGATCGCACCGGCCCATGCCTAAGCGCACCGACATCGGCAGCATCCTGATCATCGGCGCGGGACCGATCGTCATCGGCCAGGCGTGCGAGTTCGACTATTCCGGCGCGCAGGCCTGCAAGGCGCTCAAGGAAGAGGGCTACCGCATCGTTCTCGTCAACTCGAACCCGGCAACGATCATGACCGATCCCGGGCTCGCCGACGCCACCTACATCGAGCCGATCACGCCGGAGATCGTCGAGCGCATCATCGCCAAGGAGCGCCCCGACGCGCTGCTGCCGACCATGGGCGGGCAGACCGCGCTCAACACGGCGATGGCGCTGGCGCGCTCGGGCGCGCTCGCCCGCCACGAGGTCGAGCTCATCGGCGCCAAGGAAGCTGCCATCGCCAAGGCCGAGGACCGGCAGCTCTTCCGCGAGGCGATGGACAAGATCGGCCTCGCCTCGCCCAAGAGCCGGCTGGTGCGCTCGCTCGACGAGGCGATGGCGGCGCTGGCGCTCGTGGGGCTGCCGGCGATCGTGCGGCCGTCCTTCACCTTGGGCGGCACCGGCGGCGGCATCGCCTACAACAACACCGAGTTCGAGGAGATCGTGCGCGGCGGCCTGCGCGTCTCGCCCACCCACGAGGTGCTGATCGAGGAATCGGTGCTGGGGTGGAAGGAATACGAGATGGAGGTGGTGCGCGACCGCGCCGACAACTGCATCATCGTCTGCTCGATCGAGAACGTCGACCCGATGGGCGTCCATACCGGCGACAGCGTCACCGTGGCGCCGGCGCTGACGCTCACCGACAAGGAATACCAGGTGATGCGCAACGCCTCGATCGCAGTGCTGCGCGAGATCGGCGTCGACACCGGCGGATCGAACGTCCAGTTCGCGGTGAACCCGGCCGACGGGCGGCTCGTCATCATCGAGATGAATCCGCGCGTGTCGCGCAGCTCCGCGCTGGCCTCGAAGGCGACCGGCTTCCCCATCGCCAAGGTCGCGGCGAAGCTGGCGGTCGGCTACACGCTCGACGAGCTCAAGAACGAGATCACGCGCGTCACGCCGGCGAGCTTCGAGCCGACGATCGACTACGTCGTCACCAAGATGCCGCGCTTCACCTTCGAGAAGTTCCCCGGCGCCGAGCCGATCCTGTCGACCTCGATGAAGTCGGTGGGCGAGGCGATGTCGATCGGCCGCAGCTTCGCCGAATCCGTGCAGAAGGCGCTGCGCTCGATGGAGACCGGGCTCACCGGCTTCAACGAGGTCGAGATCCCCGGCGCCGCCAGCGGCGACCGCAACGCCATCCGCGCCGCGCTGGCGAAGCCGACGCCGGACCGGCTGCTGGTGATCGCCCAGGCCTACCGCCATGGCCTCGGCACCGAGGAGATCCACGCCGCCTGCAAGTACGATCCCTGGTTCCTCGAGCAGGTGCGCGAGATCGTCGCCGCGGAGGCCGGGATCCGCGCCGAGGGCCTGCCGCAGAGCGCGCCGGGGCTGCAGCGCCTCAAGCGCCTGGGCTTCTCCGACGCGCGGCTCGGCGAGCTTGCCGGCGCGGCCGAGAGCGACGTCGCGGAGCTGCGCGCCCGGCACGGCATCCACCCCGTCTACAAGCGCATCGACACCTGCGCCGCCGAGTTCCCGTCGCTCACTCCCTATATGTACTCGACCTACGAAGGCGACGGGCTGGCGCCGCCCGAGGACGAGGCCGAGCCTTCCGAGCGGCGCAAGGTGGTGATCCTCGGCGGCGGCCCCAACCGCATCGGCCAGGGCATCGAGTTCGATTATTGCTGCGTCCATGCCGCCTACAGCCTCAAGGAGGCCGGCATCGAGACGATCATGGTCAACTGCAACCCCGAGACCGTCTCGACCGATTACGACACCTCCGACCGGCTCTATTTCGAGCCGCTCACCGCCGAGGACGTGATCGAGCTGGTGCGCGCCGAAGCGCGGGGCGGCACGCTGCTCGGCGTCATCGTCCAGCTCGGCGGACAGACGCCGCTGAAGCTCGCCCAAGCGCTCGAGGATGCCCAAATCCCGATCCTCGGCACCTCGCCCGACGCCATCGACCTCGCCGAGGACCGGCAGCGCTTCCAGGAGCTGCTGCAGCGGCTCGCCCTGAAGCAGCCGGAGAACGGCACCGCCAGCTCGCCCGAAGAGGCGGAGAAGGTGGCGCAGCGCATCGGCTATCCCGTGGTCATCCGCCCCTCCTACGTGCTCGGCGGGCGCGCCATGGAGATCGTGCACGAGCCCAGCGGGCTCGCCCGCTACATGGCGAACGCGGTCAAGGTGTCGGGGCGCAACCCGGTGCTGATCGACCGCTATCTCCAGGATGCGATCGAGGTCGATGTCGACGCCCTCGCCGACGGCGCGGCGGTCGCGATCGCCGGCATCATGGAGCATATCGAGGAGGCCGGCATCCATTCCGGCGACAGCGCCTGCTCGCTGCCGCCCTATTCGCTGCCGCCCGCGGTCGTCGCCGACATCGAGCGGCAGACCACGGCGCTGGCGAAGGCGCTCGGCGTCGTCGGGCTGATGAACGTGCAGTACGCGGTGAAGGACAGCACGGTCTATGTGCTCGAGGTCAATCCGCGCGCCTCGCGCACCGTGCCCTTCGTCGCCAAGGCGACCGGCGTGCCGGTGGCGAAGATCGCCGCCCGCGTCATGGCGGGCGAACCGCTTTCCGGCTTCGCCCTCGACCGCAAGCGCCGGCGCGCGGTGGCGGTGAAGGAGGCGGTCTTCCCCTTCGCCCGGTTCCCCGGCGTCGACCTGATCCTCGGCCCCGAGATGAAATCGACCGGCGAGGTGATGGGCATCGACAGCGATTTCGGCCGCGCCTTCGCCAAGGCGCAGCTCGGCGCCGGCATCGAGCTGCCGCTCGCGGGCGCGGTCTTCGTCTCGGTGCGCGATCGCGACAAGCCGGCGATGGTCGAGCCCTGCCGGCGGCTGGTCGAGATGGGCTTCGCGCTCATCGCCACGCGCGGCACCGCCGCGCTGCTGCAGCAGCAAGGGCTGCCGGTGGAGATCATCAACAAGGTGCTGGAGGGACGGCCGCACATCGTCGACCGCATGCTCTCGGGCGGCGTGCAACTCCTCTTCAACACCACCGAGGGCGCCCAGGCGATAGCCGACAGCTTCAGCCTCCGGCGCACCGCGCTCACCAACAACATCCCTTACTACACCACGGTCGCCGGGGCGCGCGCCGCCGTCCAGGCGATCGCCGCGCTTAGGGGCGGCAGCCTTGAAGTCGCCTCGCTGCAATCCTATTTTGAGGGGTCGTTCTAACCATCCCGGCCGCCGGGCTCGGCCGGGAGGGGTAATTATTTGTTACTCTGGAACACTTCCAAGTCACCGGGGGTAGAAGCTTCTTCCCATGGCGAAGATTCCGATGACCGCGGCCGGCTTCGAACGGCTGCAGGAAGAATTGAAGCGGCTCAAGACGGTCGACCGGCCGGCGATCATCCGCGCCATCGCCGAGGCGCGCGACCATGGCGACCTCTCCGAGAACGCCGAATACCACGCGGCGCGCGAGCGGCAGGGCTTCATCGAAGGCCGCGTGCTCGAGCTCGAGGACAAGATCGCCCGGGCCGAGGTGATCGACGTGTCGAAGCTCTCCGGCAAGGTGGTCAAGTTCGGCGCCACGGTCACGCTCCAAGACGAGGAGACCGAGGAGAAGGTGGTCTACCAGATCGTCGGCGAGGACGAGGCCGACATCGCGCAGCGGCGGCTCTCCGTGACCTCGCCGCTGGCGCGCGCGCTCATCGGCAAGACCATCGGCGAGAGCGTCGAGGTGTCGACGCCGCGCGGCGCGCGCTCCTACGAGGTGGTGAAGGTCGCGTTCCGCTGAGCGATCAGCGCCGGCAGCTCGCTCATCTCCCGAAACACCAGGTCGGCGCCGGCGGCGGCGAGGCGCTCGCCATGATCGGGGCGGCAATGGCTGCCGCCGACGAAGCCGAAAACGGTCATGGAAGCGGCCTTCGCCGCTTCGATGCCGGGCACGCTGTCCTCGATCACCAGGGCGCGCGACGGCATTGTCGCCATGCGCTCGGCCGCATGGAGGAAGAGGTCCGGCGCAGGCTTGCCGCGCGCCACCGCGGCGGCGCTGAAGACGGCGGCGCCGAACCACGGCGCAAGCCCGGCCCAGGCGAGCTTCTTCGCCAGCATGGCGGGCGTGCTGCTGGAGGCGACGCAGCGCCGCGCGGTCAGCGCCGCGAGCGTGCGCTCGAGCCCGGGCATGGCGCGCAGCTCGCGCTCGAACAGCGCCGCCGCGATCCGATTCATCTCGGCGTCGAAGCCGGCCGGCAGGGGCGCGCCGCGGTCGCGCTCCAGCGCCGCATACATGTCCCGGTTGCTGATGCCGACGAAGCGGTCGGCCACCGCCTCCGCGGAGATCGCGTGGCCGATCGCCGCCAGCGCCTCGGCGACGGCACGGCAGGCGATCACCTCGCTGTCGACGAGGACGCCGTCGCAATCGAAGACGACGAGGTCGAAAATGCTGGCGGCAGCGCGTCGGGTCAATCTTGATCCCTAGGGTAGCCGGCACCGTGCGGGCTCTCGCGGTTGCAAGGGCAACCGCCGACGCCCGCCAGCGACGACGCTTTGCGTCGCGCTAGTCGTTGGCGTCGACATCGATGGGCACTCCGGCCGCGTCCTTGGAGGTGCGGATGGCGAGCGCCGAGCGGACATGTGCGACGTTGGGCGCGGCGGTGAGCTTGGTGGTGAGGAAGCGCTGATAGCTGTCCCAGTCGGTGGCGACGATCTTGAGCAGGAAGTCGGTCTCGCCGGCGAGCATGTACGCCTCGCGCACCTCGGGCCAGGTCGAGGTCAGCGTCTCGAACGCCTTGAGGTCGGGCTCGGCCTGGCTCGACAGCCCGACCTGGGCGAAGACGGTGACGCCGAATCCCAGCGCCTCGGGATTGACGTCGGCATGGTAGCCGCGGATGAAGCCGGCCTCCTCGAGCGCGCGCACGCGCCGCAGGCAGGGCGGCGCCGAGATGCCGGCGCGCTTGGCGAGCTCGACATTGGTCATGCGGCCTTTGGCCTGCAAATCGCGCAGGATCCGTCGATCGATCTTGTCGAGCTTGATGCGGCGCATCCCACGATCTCTGAAAGCTGGCAAGCCTGCCGATCCGCGTCCGGGCCCAGGGTGTTTTGCCGACCGGAGCGGCGCGACCAGCGGCTAGTCATGGTATTATACGGTAATTTTATTGCAAGCGACGGAGGCGTGCCCGCCGGCGGCGCGCTTGCAAGCCTGGCAGGGGGCGGCTAACAGGGCGGCCGGCGTGACATCGGACGAGGCAGGAATGACGGCGCCTACCGTCTGGGTGGTGCATGACGGCAAGATCGGCATGGCCAACCAGGTGATCGGGCTGGCCGAAGCGCTGGGCTTCCCGTTCAGCGAGAAGCGGCTGTCGGTGCGCGCGCCGTGGCGCCACCTGACGCCGCAGCTCTGGCTGCAGCCGCTGGCGGCGCTGGACGAGGCGAGCGACCGTTTCGCCCCGCCCTGGCCCGATGTGATCATCGCCTGCGGCCGCATCGCGATCGCGCCGGCGCTTGCCGCCAAGCGCGCCAGCGGCGGCCGGCTCTTCTGGGTGCAGGTGCAGGATCCGCGCTTCGCCCGCCGCGAGGTCGACCTGATGGTGGTGCCGGCGCACGATCCCGCCCGGGGCGACAACGTGTTCCGCACGCTCGGCGCAGTCCACCGCGTGACCCCGGCGCGCCTCGAAGAGGGCGCGCGCCGCTTCGCGCCGGCGCTCGCGCACCTGCCGCGGCCGCTGGTGGCGGTGCTGATCGGCGGCGCCAACCGCGCCTATCGCCTCACGCCCGAGCGCTTCTCCGCTCTCGTCGCCGAGCTTGCCGCGCTCGCCAATGCGGGCATGGGGCTCGCGATCACTCCGTCGCGCCGCACCGCGCCGGCCGCGCTCGCCGAGCTTCGCGCGCGGCTTCACGGCATGCCGGCCTTCATCTGGGACGGCGCTGGCGAGAACCCTTATTTCGGAATGCTCGGTCTTGCCGACGCACTCATCGTCACGGCGGACTCCGTCAACATGGTGAGTGAGGCCGCGGCGACGGGAAAGCCGGTGCATGTGGTGCCGCTCGAAGGCGGGTCGCGAAAATTCGCGCGCTTCCATCGCGCGATG
>JASHTP010000146.1 GCA_030040495.1 Alphaproteobacteria bacterium | reverse complement strand
CATCCCTCCTTGCTGCCGGTCAAATGAAGCTCGTCGCGCAGCACGTCCAGCAGGGTCAGCTGCGGCTCGCACAGAAACTCGGTGGGCTCGCCGTTGACGGTGGTCGATACGTGATGCTTGCTCATCGGCGCTCTCCCGCGCGCTCGTAGGCGATGGCCGCCGCCCGGCGTGCCATGACGCCGGCGACTTTGGTCCGGTATTCGATCGTCCCGCGCTTGTCGTCGATCGGCTTGCAGGCGCGCCGCGCCGCCCGGTCGAGCATGGCCAGCGCGGTCTCGTCGAGCGTGCGCCCGATCAGGGCGGCCGCGCCCTCGGGAACCAGGATCGCGGTCGGCGCCACGGCGCCCAGCGCGACCCTCGCATCGGTACAAACGCCACCGGGGTCGAGCGAGAGGCTGATCCCGGCACCGACCACGGCGATATCCATCTCGGTCCGCGGAATGAAGCGGAGATAGGCGTCCGCGGAGCGGGGCGGGCGCTTGGGCAGGTGAAACTCGATGATGAACTCGTCCGGGCGCAGCGAGGTGCGCCCTGGACCCGTGACGATGCTCTCCACGGGAACCTCGCGCCGCCCGTTTGCGCCCGCGACCACGCAGGTCGCGCGCGCGGCGATCAGCGCCGGGACGCTGTCCGCGGCCGGCGAGGCGTTGCAGAGATTGCCGGCGAGCGATGCCCGGCCCTGCACTTGGGTCGAGCCGATGAGGTTGGCGGCCTCGACCACCCCGGGCCAGGCCTGCTTGAGGGCTTCGCATTCGCCGATCACGGCGCCGGGTGTCGCGGCACCGATCACGAAGGCGCCGTCCCGCTCGCGAATGCCGGAGATGCCGGGGATCTTCTTGGTGTCGACGATCAGGTCCGGCTTGGTTCGGCCGGACCGGAGCTGAACCAGCAGATCGGTCCCGCCGGACAAGACCTTCGCGACGCCGGGGGCTCCGGCCAGGATGCGAACGGCCTCCTCGACCGTCGACGGCGCTGTATAGCCGAGCATGGGCATGGCCTTTCCCGAATGAGCCAACGGGCACGATAGTCTAGCGTCGATTGGCGGTCGAGGGCGAAGGGAGATTCCGCGACGGCGGGGACCGCGCCGCGAGCCCGTTGCGCTATGGCTTGCATTTGCGCGCTGGCCGCGCGACCCTCATCGCAGGCAGGCGCAACGGGACGATTGGGCGAGGTAGCCATGGACGATATCATCCCGAAAGATAGAGCAAAGCCGTTCAAGTGGGTTGGAACCCGGCCGGTTCGTCCGGACGGCGTGCCGAAGGTGACGGGGCTTGCGCTCTACGGCGCGGACTTCGCGATGCCGGGCATGCTGGTCGGCAGGATCCTGCGCTCGCCCCACGCCCATGCGCGCATCCGCTCGATCGATACCTCGAAGGCGGCGGCGCTGCCCGGCGTCAAGGCGGTGACGACCTCCGCGGACTTCCCCGAGCAGAAGTTCGAGTATGTCGGCCCGGAGCGCGTCGCGGTGAATTTCTGGCACGTGACGCGCAACATCATGGCGCGCGACAAAGTGCTCTATGAGGGCCATGCGCTCGCCGCCGTGGCGGCCACCAGCAAGGCCGTCGCGGACGAGGCGCTGTCGCTGATCGAGGTCGACTACGAGGTGCTGCCGCACGTCATCGACGTCGAAGCCGCGATGCGGCCGGACGCGCCGCTGCTGTTTCCCGACCTGATCACCCGCGGGGTCGATCCGGCGCCGACCAAGCCCTCCAACATCTCCAAGCGGCTCGAGTTCAAGATCGGCGATCTGGAGGCCGGCTTCGCCGCGGCCGACGAGATCGTCGAGATGTCGTTCAAGACCGCGCCGGTGCACCAGGCCTATATCGAGCCCCAAGCCTGCGCCGCCCGCTTTGACGCCGACGGGCAGGGCGAGATCTGGAGCTCGAGCCAGGGGCACTTCGTGGTGCGCGCGCTGACCGCGCAACTGCTCGGCATGAAGGTCGGCGATCTGCGCGTCTATCCCGCGGAGATCGGGGGCGCCTTCGGCGGCAAGACCGTGATCTACCTCGAGCCGGTGGCCGCCATGCTCGCTCGGAAGTCGGGCCATCCCGTGAAGATCGTGATGAGCCGCGAGGACGTGTTCAGGGCCTCGGGCCCGACCTCCGGCTCGGCCATGACGGTGAAGATCGGCGTCAAGCGGGACGGCAAGATCGTCGCCGCCGACGGCGTCTTCAAGTTCCAGGCCGGCGCATTCCCGGGCTCGCCGGTGATGAATGCCTGCATGTGCGCCTTCGCGCCCTACGACATCCCGAACGCGCGCTCGGTCGGCTACGACGTGGTGTGCAACCGGCCGAAGGTGGCGGCCTACCGCGCGCCGGGCTCGCCGATCTCGGCCTTCGCGGTGGAGAGCGTGCTCGATGTTCTCGCGCAGAGGCTCGGCATGGACCCGCTGCAGCTGCGGCTGAAGAACGCGGCCAGGGCGGGCACTCAGATGGTCTACGGACCCAAGCTCTCTCACAACGGATATGCCGAGACCATCGAGGCGCTCCTCGACCATCCCGCCTACAAGGCACCGCTCAAGAAGAACCAGGGGCGCGGCGTCGCTTCCGGCTATTGGTTCAACGCAGGCGGCGAATCGAGCGCCACCCTTCATGTCAACGAGGATGGCACCGTCGTCGTCGCGACCGGCAGCCCCGACATCGGCGGCTCGCGCGCCTCGATGGCGATCATGGCGGCCGAAACGCTGGGCATCGACTACGACCAGGTGCGGCCGATCGTCGCCGACACCGCGTCGGTGGGCTATACGCACGTGACCGGCGGCTCGCGCGTCACTTTCGCCACCGGCATCGCCGTGGTCGACGCCGCCAAGAAGGTGATCCGAGAGCTGTGCGCGCGGGCGGCCATGATCTGGGACGTCGACGTCGAGGGCGTGGTCTGGGAGGATGGCTACGCCAAGCCGGCGAGCAGCAACGTCGGTGATTTCAAGCCGCTGTCGCTCAAGGAGATCGCCGCCAAGCGGGCGCTGACCGGCGGGCCGATCGGCGCCGCGGCGGCGGTGAACGCCGGCGGCGTGGCACCCGGCTTCGCCACCCAGTTCTGCGACGTCGAGGTCGATCCCGAGACCGGCAAGGTGACGGTGCTGCGCTTCGTCGCCGCCCAGGACGTCGGCCGCGCCATCCACCCGAGCTACGTCGAGGGGCAGATCCAAGGCGGCGTCGTGCAGGGCATCGGCTGGGCGCTCAACGAGGAGTACATCTACGATTCCCGGGGACGCCTCGAAAATCCGGGCTTCCTCGACTATCGGATTCCGGTGGCCTCCGATCTGCCGATGATCGAGGCGGTGCTGATCGAGGTGCCGAATCCCAATCACCCCTACGGCGCCAAGGGTGTCGCCGAGGTCAACATTTGTCCGCCGATGGCGGCCATCGCCAACGCGATCGACCGCGCGGTCGGCCGACGCTTGACCGAGCTGCCGATGTCGCCGCCGAAAGTGCTCGCCGCGATCGACGCTCGCGAGCAGGCCTAGGCCCATGGGCACCGCCCCTGCGCGCGTCGTTCTGACCGGCGGCCTCAGTCGGCGCTACACCGGCAACGTCCAGGAATTCGCGGTCGAGGCGAAGGACCTGCGCGGCGTCATCAAGGCCTTGGATCGGCTCTATCCCGGCCTCGGCGAGCATCTCGAAGAGGAGACGACCGTCGCCATCGACGGCGAGATCCACGAGGTCGGCTACTACCAGCCGATCCGGCCGGGCTCGGAGGTCTTCTTCATTCCGAAGCTCGAAGGCGGGTAGAAAGCTCTGCCTCCGCCGCTCGAGCGGGTAAAGCCGGCGCTCGGCTGACGGGCCGCCCGCGTCAGGGCCAGGATGCCAGCGGCCGAAACCCGATATTGCCGTCCAAAACCGACGTTCCGGGCCGCTTGAGCGTCGCGGAACGGTCCCGACGCCAAATCGTGCGCCGGCCGGCGTCAGCCCGCATCCCGTAGCCGGCGCAGCGTCAGGAAGCGGCCGGATAGCGATAGCGCCCGAGCGTCATCATCAGCACGCAGGCGGTCGCCAGAAGAACTTCGAACAGCGCGAATCCGGGCGCGTAGCTGTGCAGCCACTGGAAGCACCAGCCGAGGATGCTCGCGCCCGCCGCGTTGCCGAGCATCACCGGCGCAAACATGAACCCGTGCAGGGCGCCGAAGAAGCGGACGCCGAAATAGCGGCTGATGATGAACGACATCAGATCGATCTCGGCGCCGATCCCGAGCCCGAGCAGGACGGTTCCGACCGCCGGCGCCGCGGTGCCGGTCGCAAGCACGGCGATTCCCGCCATCGGCGAGAGCAGGAAGAAGACCGCGATATAAGGCGCGAAGATCTTGTCGATGCAATAGCCGGCGACGATACGGCCGCCGATGAGCGCGAGGCCCGCCGCCGAAAGCGCGCCGACCGCCACGCTGGCGGGAATGCCGCGGTCGGTGAGCAGCGCGACGACGTGAATGAGCGAACCGTTGATCGTCGTCGCGGCGAGGAAGAAGGTGAGCGTCATCGCCCAATAGCGCCAGGTGCGGATCGCCTCGGCGAAGCCGATGCCCGGGAGCTCGGCAACGTCGCGCATGCGGTCCGGCGACCGCGCGGCTTCGGGCTTTGCGGGCTCGTGGATGAAGAGAGCAACCGGCATGAAAGCCAAGGCAAAGATCGCGACGCCGAGCCCGACATACCCCATCCGCCAGCCGAAACGCGCGATCAGCGCATGCGAGAGTTGCGGGATGAAGACGGTCCCCAGCCCGACCCCGGCGAGCGCAAGTCCCAGCGCAAGGCCGCGCTGCCGATCGAACCATGCGGTGATCACTTTGCAATAGGCGGTGGGATTCTGTCCCACCGCCGTCACGCCGGAAACTGCGAACAGCACAAAGAGCACGGCGGTCGATGCCGTGAGCAACGACAAGGCCGCGGTTGCGAGGGCGAAGAGCGTGATCGACCACAGCAGCATGAGGCGGACGCCTAGCCGGTCCACGAGCCGGCCGAAGAATGGCGTCACCGCCGCCGTCACGACCGACGAAAGGCCGATGGCCGTCGAGATTTCGCCACGCCCGAAGCCCAGCTCCCGCGCCACCGGCGTCAGGAACACGCCCGCCGCGAAGACGTTGATCGAGCCCTGTCCGACGATGAGGCCCAACATCGCGGCGACGACGATCAACCACCGGTTCCAAGAACGATGCGTCGCAGCGACGGCTTCTTCCACGCGCCGACCCCCGGATCTCCGACGGCAAGCATGTGCTTCCGGCGAGCAGCGAGCCGATCGGAACGGCAAGCATTGGTGCGCCGCGTCCATTTGGCTTTGATCTGGATCAACCCGAGGCGCCGACGTGGAGGATGACGATGACCTGCGCCTTCTCTTGGAGCATGTTCCTCGCGCAGCAGGCCGCGGCGTGGAAGCCGGGGCGCTCCGAGCCCACGGCGCAACGGGCTGCCAGGTCCGGTCTCGGCAAGTCGGCAGACGCACCTCGGCACCTCGACCAAATCGGCTCGGTGCCGCGAGACGACGTTCCGCTCCATGCCCGGAGAGCGAGCCGCCGGCACGGACAGCTTACCGTTCAGATCTTCGCACCCTCGACAAGCGATGCTTCGGCGCGGCGTTCGAAGACGACCGCGCCTTGTTGCCGGGCGATGCCACGGGCGGTGGCGAAGGCCTGCCGTGCCTTGTCCCTGTTGGTGCGGTCGAGCGCCAGCAGGCAGTCGCCGCGCAGCCGCCAGATTTCGGCGAGATAGAAGCCGACATCCGGCTCCTCGTTGGCGACAAGCGCGCGATCCACCAGCGCCTCGGCGCGGTCGGAGCGGCCGGCGGCCAGCATCACTTCGCCGGCGACTCCAAGGAGATATTGCACATTCGGCCCGGCGGCCACCGCTTGCGCGATTTCCTTCTCCATGTCGGTGCTCCCCGCGCGCTCCGTGCCGCGTGCCCAGGCCAACAACAGCATCGCGCCGGCGCGGTACGACGGAAAGCCATACCTGTCGCCGAGCGCAATCATGCGCTCGGCCATCTCCCCCGTGAGGTCGCGATTGCCGCCGATCTGATGGGCCATCGCCGCGTTGTAGAAGGCGTGCGCAAGGCTGAAGGGGTGATCAAGCTCCTTGCCGAGCGCGACCGCGCTTTCGCATTGGCGCCGAGCGTGCTCCACTTCGTTCGTCAGGGCGCACGCCAATCCGACGATCACATGCGCGCAAACGCCGGGATCATGGCCGCCGAAGGCCGG
>JASHTP010000145.1 GCA_030040495.1 Alphaproteobacteria bacterium | reverse complement strand
TGCATGAACCAGCCGTGGCTCACGACGAGGGACTGGCCGGTGAGGGCGTTGGAGTCGAAGGAGGCGAAGAAGAGCGCCGTCTGGGCGACGTCGGCGGTGGTGGTGAACTCGCCGTCGACCGTGTCCTTGAGCATGACCTTCTTGACCACGTCCTCCTCGGAGATGCCGAGCGTCTGCGCCTGCTCCGGGATCTGCTTGTCGACGAGCGGCGTGCGCACGAAGCCGGGGCAGATGACGTTGGCGCGCACCTTGTGCGCCGCGCCCTCCTTGGCGACCACCTTGGCGAGGCCGATGAGGCCGTGCTTCGCCGCGACGTAGGGCGCCTTCAGCACCGAGGCCTCCTTGGAATGCACCGAGCCCATATAGATGATGCTGCCGCCGGTGCCCTGCTTGTACATCTGCCGCAGCGCGGCGCGCGTCGTGAGAAAGGCGCCGTCGAGATGGATGGCAAGCAGCCACTTCCATTTCGCGAAGTCGAAATCGTCGAGCGGCGCGATGACCTGGACGCCGGCATTGCTCACCAGCACGTCGATCCGGCCGAAGGTCTCGACCGTCTTCGCCGCGGCGGCCTCGACCTGCGCCTCGTTGGTGACGTCGACGGCGAGGCCGAGCGCGCGGCCGGGTCCGCCGAGCTCGGCGGCGGTCGCTTCGGCGCCCTGGCGGTTGAGGTCGGCGATCACCACCTTGGCGCCTTCGGCGACGAAGGTGCGGGCGATCTCCTTGCCGATGCCGCTGGCGGCGCCGGTGACGATGGCGACTTTGTCCTTGAGGCGCATGACGGGGCTCCCTGCTGAGGCGTGGGCGGGTTCAACGCAGATAATCGTGCACCACCCGGCCGAGGCCAAGGGTGAGGTCGGCGAGGATGTGGACGGCGGAGACCACCTCGAGCACCGGCAGGTCGGCGACCGGCGCCAGCGCGTGCGGCTGCAGCGCGATCGAGCCCGGGCCGCTCCAGGCGCCCTTCACGGTCACCTCCTCGAGATAATACTCGACGAGCTCGCAGATGCGCGGCGTGCCGTCGACATGGGGCACGATCTTGAGCAGGAAGTTCGGCGCCGCGAGCGCCGCGGCGATCGCGCCGGTATCGGCCTGCCGGTGCTTGTAGCCCATGGTCGCGGTGACGACCCGCACCGGCCCGTAATCGAGCGTGCCGACGAGCGCGTCGGTCTCGATGCGGACGCTCGGGCTCGCCAGCTTCTTGGGGAAGCCCCAGAGCTCGCGGCCGCCGGCGATCGGGCCCTCGTCGTTGAGGAACATGCAGTGGCAATAGCCGCCCTTGCGGCCCTGGAACTTGACCGGGATCACCTGGCCGGTCTCGGTGTAGTCGCCGAAGCCGGTCGAATCCGGCATGCGGATGAACTCGTAGCGCACCAGCGCCTCGTCGAGCTCGAGCGGCTCCGGCACCACGGCGCGCAGCTTCTGCGGATCGGAGCGGTAGGTGACGATGAGGAACTCGCGATCGACGAAGCGGTAAGGCCCCGGCGGATAGGCGGGACTGGTGAGCGGCATGGCGAAAGCGCGTTCGCGGACCTCGCTTTGCTTCATGGCTGGGGCTCCTTGCTGCGATGCCGTCGCGAGGGCGAGGCCGGCGCGGCGCCTGCCGTCACTCGCTGCCTTCCCGGGCGAAGTCGAAGGTCGCGACGCCGTCGTGATCGAGCGGCCGCGCCAGCGCCTCGGGATGCCGGAGCGTGCGCACGGTGTCGTGGTACCCGGCGCGCCAGTGCTCCTCCATGCTGAGGCGCGAGAACTCGTAATCCTTGGAATCGCCCTCGTAGCGCTGGGCGCGGTAGATGAGATGGACGATGTTGTAGACCTTGTGGTCGCCGAACTCGGCCAGCAGCTTGGCGTGCGCCCGGTCGCGCAGCTCCGCCGGCACCTCCTCCATCAGCGCGGCGACGGCGTGGCGGATCCGCTGCATGTTCTTGAAGCGGTCGGTCTGGTCGCGGGTGCGGCTGGAGTAGGTGATCTCCTTCTGCCGCGTCGCCACCTCGGAGAGATTGCGCGGGAAGTCGCCGCGCGCGCTCCAGAGATCGACCTGGAAGGCGAGCGTGTCCCGGCGCGGCCCGTGATAGAGCACCCATTGCAGCGGCGTGTTGGAGACGAGGCCGCCGTCCCAGTAATGCTCGCCCTCGATCTCGACCGGAGGGAAGCCCGGCGGCAAGGCGCCGCTCGCCAGCACATGCTCGGGCCGGATCTCGTGCGTCTCGGTGTCGAAATAGAGGAAATTGCCGCTGCGCACATTGACCGTGCCCAGGCTGATGCGCGTGCGGCCGTCGTTGATGCGGTCGAAATCGACGAGCCGCTCCAGCGTGCCGCGCAGCCAGCTCGTGTCGTACCAGCTCGTCGCCTCGATGCTGCCTTGCGGCTGCAGCCAGGGCGGCGGGAAACGGGGCGCGAAGAAGCCGGGGACGCCGTGCAGCGCCGCGGTCGCCGCGCTCGCCTGGTTGATGACCCGCCGGACGGCGTCGCCGCGGGCGAGGCGCGCGGCGGGATCGCCGGTCCAGGCCCAGCCGGGATTCGCGGTGATGCCCTCCCAGAAGGCGCGCAGCTTGTCGACGCGGTGCTCGGGGGCGTTGCCGGCGATGATCGCCGAATTGATGGCGCCGATCGAGATGCCGGCGACCCAGTCGGGATGCAGGTTCGCTTCGGCCAGCGCCTGATAGGCGCCGCCCTGGTAGGCGCCGAGCGCGCCGCCGCCCTGCAACAGAAATGCAATGCACTCGAAATCCGGGCGCTCGCGGCCGCGCGCCTTCCTGATCGTGGCGGCCTGCTGCAGGGTCTTCGCGTTTCCGGCCATCGGGCCTCCTTCCGCCGGTGACCGCGCCGACGCGGCCTCGCTTCGCGCGGCGGGCGGAAGAGAGTGCCGGGTCGGCGCCGCTGTCCCGATCGACCGGCCGCGTGCGCCCGATTGCGCGGCCCCTCGATCCCTGATCGGCATGGCGCTTAATTGGCGGCGCGTGCGCCGAAGTCCAATTAAAGAAAGTTTAGGAACCCTTCCGCCATGCTGCAAGGCCGGTGGCGCGCAAGAGGGCGGGCGCCTGCCGCTATAGTCGACCGGCTTCCGGCCGCCATGGGGAGCGGCTTCGGCCCGTCCAGGGAGACCACGCCTTGCGCGAAAAGGAGCTTCGCGTCGCGCTCGTCTGTTTCGGCGGCATCTCGCTCGCCGTCTACATCCACGGCGTCTGCAAGGAGGTCCTGAAGCTCGTGCGCGCCTCGCGCGCGCTGCACGACATCCGCGACCGCGCGGCGCGCGCGCGCGCCGAATTCGTCGACACCGCCGCCCCGCGCCGCGCCCACGACACCGAGCAAATCTATTTCGAGCTGCTGCGCGAGATCGGCAGCAAGGTCGATCTGCGCGTCATCGTCGACATCGTCGCCGGCGCCTCGGCGGGCGGCATCAACGGGGCGATGCTGGCGCGCGCGCTGGCGCACGATCTGCCGATGGACGGGCAGCGCGACCTCTGGCTCAAGGAAGCGGACGTGACCGAGCTGCTCGCGGCGGAGGCGCGCCCCGGCCGCTGGAGCAAGGTCTTCATGCACCCGTTCGTCTGGGGCTTCGGCGCGGCGGGGCTGTTCGAAGAGGTGCGCGACCCGGAGGTGCGGCGCAAGCTCTCGCTCTTCGTGCGCGCGCGCTGGTTCAAGCCGCCCTTCGACGGGCCGCGCATGTCGCAGCTCATGTACGACGCGGTCGCCAGCATGGGCACGCCGGCGGACGCGGCGAGCTCGCTGCTGCCGGCGGGGCAGCGGCTCGACCTCTTCGTTACCCTCACCGACCATTACGGCTACCGCCAGCTGCTGGAGACGCACGATCCGCCGATGATCGAGGAGCGCGAGCACCGCCACATCCTGGGCTTCAGCTACCGGCGCTGGCCGAACGGCGAGGTCGAGACCGATTTCGACTTCGCCAACGCGCCGGCGCTCGCCTTCGCCGCCCGCGCCACCTCGTCGTTCCCCGGCGCCTTCCCGCCGGCGCAGATGCTCGAGATGGAGCGGCTGCTGGCGCGGCGGCTCATCGCCTGGCCGCGGCAGCCCGAGTTCCTCGCGCGCAATTTCGAGCCCTATCTGCGCGGCGGGCTGGATCCGCGCCTGCAATGCTTCATCGACGGCAGCGTGCTCAACGACAAGCCGTTCCGCGAGGCGATCCAGGCGATCAAGGGCCGTCCCGCCTATCGGCAGGTCGACCGGCGCCTGGTCTATGTCGACGCCGATCCCGACCGGCCGCCGCCGCCCGCCGCCGGGCTCGTGCCCGGCTTCTTCACCACGCTCAGGAACGCGCTCTCCGACCTGCCGCGCAACGAGCCGATCGCCGACGAGCTCGGCTATGTCGGCGGCTTCAACGAGCGCGTGCGGCGGCTCAAGGGCATCGTCGACGCCGCCCGGCCGCAGATCACGCAGCTCGTCTCCGCCATCGTCGCCTTCTCCCCCGGGGCGGCGTTCACCGCCGAGCAGCTCCGCTCCTGGCGCGAGCGGGTCAATGGGCGGGTGGCCCGCGACGCGGGCTTCGCCTATGAGGGCTATGTGCGCCTGAAGCTCACCTCGGTGCGCGCCCTCGTCGCCCAGCTGATCGCGACCCTGCTCGGCCATCCCGCGCGCTCGCCGATGGAGCGCAGCATCGCGGCGATCATCGACGCCTGGGCGCATCAGGCGGGCATCGTCTATGAGCGCGCCGGCGGCGCGGCGCTGACCCTGGAGCGGGTCGAGGCCGGCGTCGCGCCGTCGCGCTGGGTCAAGTTCCTGCTCGCCTTCGATCTCGATTTCCGCAAGCGCCGCCTCGCCTTCCTGATCCAGGGCCAGAACCGCCTCTATCAGCTGCTCGAGGCGGGCCCCAGCGGCACCGCGGCGGCGGCGGTCGACCGGCTGAAGCGCGAATTCTACCAGTGCCTCGACGCGCTGCGCCGCCACGAGGCGCCGGATTTCTTCAGCCCCGAGACGCGGGAGGCGGCGCGGGCGCTGTTCGGCGCGCTGCCGGCCGACGGGAGCCGGCGCGACGAGGCGCCGGCGGAGCGCTTCGTCGAAGAGCATCGCGCGGCGCTCGAGGCGCTGATCGAGCGCATGGCGGCCGAGATCGATCTCGACGCCAGCACGCACGAGCTCGACACGCTGCTCGCCACCATGGACCCCGAGGAATGGTCGACGACGGCGCGCGGCGAGGTGCTGGTCAATTATCTCGGATTCCCGTTCTGGGACCTGCTGACGCTGTCGGTGACCAACTGGCGCGACATCGGCGAGTTCGACGAGATCCTGGTCGACCGCATCAGCCCGCGCGACGCGAAGACGCTCGCGGCGCTGCGCCCGTCGCTCGCGCCCAAAGGGACCGGCATGGCGCATTTCGCCGCCTTCTTCTCGCGCGCCTACCGCGAGAACGACTATCTGCTGGGAAGGCTGCACGGCGTCGACCGGCTGATCGACATCGTCTGCAATTCCGCCGGGATCGACGGCG
>JASHTP010000144.1 GCA_030040495.1 Alphaproteobacteria bacterium | reverse complement strand
TACCATACCGATCATCACCGAAAAGGACGGCGTCGCCCATTACGTCGACCTCATCGAAGGCATATCGATGCGCGAGGTGGTCGACGAGGCGACCGGCATCTCGTCAAAAGTGGTGATCGACTGGAAGCAGCAGCCGCGGGGCGGCGATTTGAAGCCGCGCATCACCCTGCGCACGCCGAAGGGCGAGGTGCTGACTCTCGCCAACGGCCTCGAGGCTCGCTATTTCATGTCGGTCGACGCGATTCTCTCGATCGAGAATGGCGCCGAGGTCAAGGCGGGCGACGTGCTCGCCCGCATTCCGCGCGAATCGTCGAAGACGCGCGACATCACCGGTGGTCTGCCGCGCGTCGCCGAGCTGTTCGAGGCGCGCCGGCCCAAGGATTTCGCCATCATCAGCGAGATCGACGGCCGCGTCGAGTTCGGCAAGGACTACAAGACCAAGCGGCGCATCGTCGTCATCCCGACCGAGGAGGGCAGGGATCCCGTCGAGTACCTCATCCCCAAGGGCAAGCACATCAGCGTGCAGGAAGGGGATTTCGTGCAGCAGGGCGACCTGCTGATGGACGGCAACCCGGTGCCGCACGACATCCTGCGCGTGCTCGGCGTCGAAGCGCTGGCGAGCTATCTCATCAACGAGATCCAGGAGGTCTATCGCCTGCAGGGCGTGCGCATCAACGACAAGCACATCGAGGTGATCGTGCGCCAGATGCTGCAGAAGGTGGAGGTCGAGGATCCCGGCGAGACCACCTACCTCGCCGGCGAGCAGATCGACCGCTCCGAGTTCGAGGCGGAGAACCGCAAGGTGGAGGCGGAGGGCCTGAAGCCCGCCGTCGCCCATCCGGTGCTGCAGGGCATCACCAAGGCGAGCCTGCAGACCAACTCCTTCATCTCGGCCGCCTCCTTCCAGGAGACGACGCGCGTGCTCACCGAGGCGGCGGTCTCCGGCCGGGTCGACGTGCTCTCCGGCCTCAAGGAGAACGTCATCGTCGGCCGGCTCATCCCGGCCGGCACCGGCAGCGTCATGGCGCGCTGGCGCCAGCTCGCCGCCGAGCGTGACAAGGAGCTCGCCGCCCAGCAAGGCGGCGAGGTCCCGGCGCTGGAGGCCGACCAGAAGATCGCCTGAGCGGGTTCGGAAACGAGGGGCCGGCCGGTTCGCCGGCCCCTTTTTCCTCCCCGCCCGGAGCGCCGGCCGGGCGGACGGGGTCGGGCGGCGGTGGAATACTTAAAAAGTGAGCGCTCGGCCTTGACGGGGTGGGGGGCCGTCCATATTATCCGCGCACCCTGAAGGGGGGGCTGGCGGTAGGAAGCCACCTAAACGCAGCCCGAGGTTCGATTGCTGGCTTGGCGCCGTGCGAGACGGCGCGTCTATCCGGAGTTCCCATTGGGCCGCGACGACGGTGCGGGAAGCACGTCGCGCGGCGATTGCGCTTGATGAGGGTCGAGAAGGCATGCCGACGATTAATCAGTTGATCCGCCAGCCGCGGCAGCCGCAGGCGGCGCGCAACAAGGTGCCGGCGCTGGGCCGCTCGCCGCAGAAGCGCGGCGTCTGCACCCGCGTCTACACCACGACCCCGAAGAAGCCGAACTCGGCGCTGCGCAAGGTGGCGCGCGTGCGCCTCACCAACGGCTTCGAGGTGACGAGCTACATCCCCGGCGAGGGGCACAATCTGCAGGAGCACTCGGTGGTGCTGATCCGCGGCGGCCGCGTCAAGGACCTGCCCGGCGTGCGCTACCACATCATCCGCGGCACCCTCGACACGCAGGGCGTCAAGGACCGCCGCCAGCGCCGGTCCAAGTACGGCGCCAAGCGGCCGAAGTAGAGAACAGGAGAAGGCGAGCCATGTCGCGTCGTCGCGCAGCGGTCAAGCGGGAGGTTCTACCGGACGCCAAGTTCGGCGACGCCGTCGTGACCAAGTTCATGAACTGCCTGATGTACGAGGGCAAGAAGTCGGTCGCCGAGAGCATCGTCTACGGCGCCCTCGAGCGCATCGCCAAGCGCTCGGGGCAGGATCCGCTGCGCATCTTCCACGACGCGCTGACGAACGTGAAGCCGGCGGTCGAGGTGCGCTCGCGCCGCGTCGGCGGCGCCACTTACCAGGTGCCGGTCGAGGTCCGTCCCGACCGCGGCCAGGCGCTCGCCATCCGCTGGCTCATCGGCAGCTCGCGCGAGCGCTCGGAGCACACCATGGAGGAACGGCTTTCGGGGGAACTGCTGGACGCCGCCAACAACCGCGGCAACGCGGTGAAGAAGCGGGAGGACACGCACCGCATGGCGGACGCCAACAAGGCGTTCTCACATTATCGCTGGTAGGCGCTCGGCGCCGCCCCGGAGCTTCTCATGCCACGCACCACCCCCCTCGACCGCTACCGCAACATCGGCATCATGGCCCACATCGATGCCGGCAAGACCACGACCACGGAGCGCATCCTCTATTACACCGGCCGTTCCTACAAGATCGGCGAGGTCCATGAGGGCACCGCCACCATGGACTGGATGGAGCAGGAGCAGGAGCGCGGCATCACCATCACCTCGGCCGCGACCACCTGCTTCTGGCGCGACCACCGCATCAACATCATCGACACGCCGGGCCATGTCGACTTCACCATCGAGGTCGAGCGCTCGCTGCGCGTGCTCGACGGCGC
>JASHTP010000143.1 GCA_030040495.1 Alphaproteobacteria bacterium | reverse complement strand
GTATCCTCGAGGAGGATGCGGTGCTTGGCGTCTTCTGCCGGCGCTGGGGCGTGCCGCTGATCGACGGCGGCACGGTGCGGCTGCCGCGGCTCATCGGCCAGGGCCGCGCCCTCGATCTGATCCTGACCGGCCGCGGCGTGGGCGCGGCGGAAGCGCTGGCGATGGGGCTCGCCAACCGGGTCGTGCCGAAGGGCGCGTCGCGCGAAGCGGCCGAGGCGCTCGCCCGCGAGCTCGCGTCGCTGCCGCAGATCTGCCTGCGCAGCGACCGGCTTTCCGCCTATGAGCAGTGGGACCATGATTTCGCCGCCGCGATGGCGAACGAGTTCCGCCGCGGCGCCGCCGTGCTGGCGAGCGGCGAGGCGCGCGACGGGGCCGCCCGCTTCGCCCGAGGCGCCGGCCGCCACGGCGCGGCGGAGCGCTAATCAGGCCTAATCTTTGGTCCAGCGTTGCGCCGCTTCGTCGTCGCTCGCCTGGGCGTCGACCCAGCGCGGGCCTTCCGGCGTCTCTTCGAGCTTCCAGAACGGCGCCTTGGTCTTGAGCCAGTCGATGAGGAACTGGCAGGCATCGAACGCCGCCTGGCGATGCGCCGAAGCGGTGGCGACGAGGACGATGCGCTCGCCGGGCTCGAGCCTTCCATAGCGATGGATGATCAGCACCGCCTCGAGCGGCCAGCGTCGGCGCGCCTCCCCCTCGATGTCCGCGAGCTGGCGCTCGGTCATGCCGGGATAATGTTCGAGCGTCATGGCGCCGATGCGGCGCTCGCCGGCGACGTCGCGCACCAGTCCGACGAAGCTCGTGACGCCGCCGATGCCGGTCTTGCCGCGCGTCAACGCCTCGAGCTCGGCGCCGATGTCGAAATCCTCGCACTGCACGCGGATCATGGGCCTCAGCCTCCGGTCACCGGCGGGAACAGGGCCACCTCGTCGGAGGGGCGCAGCGGATGGTCCCAGCCGACATATTCCTGGTTCACTGCGACGCGGACGACCCGGGCGTCCTTGAGCGCCTCGGCGAAGCCCGGCCCGCGGCCGCGCAGCCAGTCGAGCAGCGCCGCCACGGTGGCGATTTCGGCGGGCGGCTCGATGCGCTCCTCGGCGATGCCGATCCTGGCGCGCAGCCAGGCGAAATAGAGCAGCTTCATGGGTGAGACCTATGGCTTTGGCGGCGCTCTTTCAACTGTTTAATGGCGCGCCGCCTACTGCGCCAGGAACCCGCCATCGACGGCGAGCGTATGGCCTGTCACCAGCGC
This sequence comes from Alphaproteobacteria bacterium, assembly GCA_030040495.1. Taxonomy (GTDB): domain Bacteria; phylum Pseudomonadota; class Alphaproteobacteria; order ATCC43930; family CGMCC-115725; genus DAHUYF01. The sequence goes on along the minus strand of JASHTP010000143.1, from coordinate 6,562 downwards.
CGAGGCGCGGCTCGCGAGGTAGAGCACGGCGCCGACGATGTCCTCGGGATCGCCGATGCGCCCCATCGGCGTGCGCCGCTCGATCTCGGCCACCGCCTCGGGCTGGCGCAGCAGCGCGGCGGTGAGCGGCGTGCGGATATAGGTCGGCGCCACGGCGTTGACGCGGATGCCCTGGCGCGCCCATTCGACGGCGAGCGCGCGCGTCAGATTGACCACCGCGCCCTTCGAGGTCTGGTAGGCGACGTTGGGATAGATGCCGCCGGAGAAGCCCATGATCGAGGCGATGTTGACGATGCGTCCGGCGCCGCGCGCCAGCATGTGCCGCGCCGCGGCGCGGGCGCAGAGAAAGGAGCCGGTGACGTTGACCGCCATGACGCGCTCCCAATCCGCCGGCGCGAGCTCGAGCGCCGGCTTGCGGATGGCGATGCCGGCGCTGTTGACGAGCACGTCGATGCGTCCCCAGCGCGACGCGAGCTCGTCGAAGACGCGCGTCGCTTCCGCCGCATCGGCGACGTCGAGCGGCCAGACCTGCGCGGCGCCGCCGATCTTGCCGGCGACCGCTTCGGCGCCGATCCGGTCGCGATCGAGCAGCGCCACGCGCGCGCCGACGCGGGCAAACGCCTCGGCGATGGCGGCGCCGGTGACCGCCGCCACCTCGCCGTCGAGGCGGAAGGCGGCTAGCGGATCGGCGAGGTCGAGGCTCGTGCTCATTCCAGCACCTCGCTGAACGGGATGAACTCGACGCTCATGCCGGGCTCGATGCGGCTGATGCCCTCGCCGATCTCGGCGAGCCCGTCGGACTCGACCATCGAAGAGAGGATGCCGGCGCCGTCGCGCGGGAACTTCCGCGCTACCCAGCCGCCGTCGCCGCCGCGTTCGAGCCGGGCGCGCACAAATTCGCAGCGGTTGCTGCGCTTCTTGTAGTCGAAGCCGGCGGTGACGCGGAAGCGGCGCGGCGTGGCGGGTTCGCCGCCGGCAAGCCGCAGCACCAGCGGCCGCGTCAGGATGAGGAACGTCACCATCACCGCCACCGGATTGCCCGGCAGGCCCATGAACGGCACGTGGCCGATCTGCCCCATCGCCACCGGCCGGCCCGGCTTGATGGCGAGCCGCCAGAAATGCAGGCTGCCTTGCGCTTCGACCGCCGCCTTGACGTGATCCTCCTCGCCGGTCGACATGCCGCCCGAGGTCAGGATCAGGTCGTGGTCGCGCGCCGCCGCGGCGAGGGCGGCGGCGATGCGAGTCCGGTCGTCGGCCAGGATGCCGAGATCGGTGACCTCGGCGCCGAGCCCCTGCAGCAGCGCCTGGAGCAGATAGCGGTTGGCGTCATAGATCGCGCCCGGGGCGAGATCGGCGCCGGGATCGCGCACCTCGTCGCCGGTGGAGAAGATTGCGACGCGCAGCGGACGGTAGACGTCGAGCGCGGTGCAGCCCAGCGAGGCGGCAAGCCCGATCTCCTGCGCCCGCAGCCGCTGGCCCGGGCGCAGCACGGTGGCGCCGGCCTTCACATCCTCGCCGGCACGGCGGCGGTTGGCGCCACGCCTTATGCCGGGCGGGATCTGGACGCCGCCATCGGCTTCGCGGCAATCCTCCTGCATCAGCACCGTGTCCGGCCCCGCCGGCATCGGCGCGCCGGTGAAGATGCGCACCGCCTCGCCGCGCCGTGCCGCGCCGACCAGCGGATGGCCGGCCGCGGCGCGGCCCGCCAGCTTGAGCACGGTCGTCTCGCCGGGCACGAGATCGTCGAAGAACACGGCATAGCCGTCGACCGCGGAATTGTCGTGCGGCGGCACGTCGCGCGGCGCCACCACCGGCGCGGCGAGGATGCGGCCGCGCGCCGCTTTGAGCGGCACGGTCTCGGGCGCGACGACGGGAGCGACCTTGGCGCCGAGCAGCTCCAGCGCCGCGCTCATCGACAGGAGCTCGCCGCCGAAGGCGAAGCAATCGTCGCTCAGCTGTGCCATGTCACGCCGCCTCGAGCCGGCAATGCGCGAGGATGAAGCGCGCGATCGCCGCGACATCGTCGAGCGCGAAGAGCGGCACGGCGAGGCCGGCGAGCGGCGCGTCGCTCGCGACCGCGACGATGTGCGGATCCTCGCGGCAGAGCAGCGGCTTGCCGAGCGACGGGCGGTGCACCTCGAGCTTCGCATGGGTGCCGCGCTTGAAGCCTTCGACGAGCAGCAGATCGACCGGCGTCATCTGGCCGACGAGCGCCTCGAGCGGCGGCTCCGGTGCGCCGCGATGCTCGTGGATGAGCGCCCAACGCCGCTCCGAGGCGATCATCACCTCGCTCGCTCCGGCTTCGCGATGGCGCCAGCTGTCCTTGCCCGGCTGGTCGAGGTCGAAGCTGTGGTGCGCGTGCTTCACCGTCGACACGGTGAGGCCGCGCCGCGTCAGCTCCGGCAGCAGGCGCGCGACGAGGGTGGTCTTGCCGCTGCCGCTCCAGCCGGCGAGGCCAAAGACGCGCATCGGCTTCGCCGGGCTCACCGGGCGCTGCTCGGCTTCGCCGCTTCGACCGGCGTCTCCTCGGTCATATGGTCGAGGCCGGCGCGAAGATAGTCGTAGCCGGTGATCAGGGTCAGCACCGCCGCCGCCCATAGCATCAGCTCGCCGATCAGCGTCACCGGCAGGAAGGCGGGGCCGGCGTCGCCCACCAGCAGCACGCCGATCGCGCCCATCTGCAGGCCGGTCTTCCATTTGGCGAGCCGCGAGGAGGGGACGCGCACCTTGAGCGTGGCGAGATGCTCGCGCAGCCCCGACACCAGGATCTCGCGGCTGAGGATGACCAGCGCCGGCAGGATGAACAGGATCGTCACCGCCAGCCGGCCCGGCGGCGGGTCCTGGCGGAGCTGAAGCGCGCCGAGCATGAAGAGCACCGCCGCCACCAGCAGCTTGTCGGCGATGGGATCGAGGAAGCGGCCGAGCTCCGATTGCTGCTTCCACAGGCGCGCCAGCCTGCCGTCGAGCCAGTCGGTGAAACCCGCCAGCGCGAAGAGTCCGCAGCCGATCCAGGGCCCATAGGGCGGCGGGACATAGAAGGTGACGATGACCAGGGGTATCGCGGCGATGCGCGACAGCGTCAGCAGGTTGGGGAGGGTCGTTAGCATGGCTCATCCGGTCCCGCGGCGGCAAACGGGACGATTGGCGACAGTCTAGCGCCTTTAGGGCTCCGCGTGGAAATGGTCATAGATGCGCTGCGCGACCGTCTTGCTGATGCCCTCGACGCGCTCGAGATCGGCGAGACCGGCGCGGGCGACGCCGCGCGCCGAGCCGAAATGATGCAGCAGCGCCTTCTTGCGCCGGGCGCCGATGCCGGGAATCTCGTCCAGCGGCGAGCTGCCGATCGCCTTGGCGCGGCGCGCGCGATGGGTGCCGATGGCGAAGCGATGCGCCTCGTCGCGCAGGCGTTGGAGATAGTAGAGCACGGGGTCGCGCGGCTCGAGGCTGAAGGGCTCGCGCCCGGGACGGAAAAAGCGCTCGCGCCCGGCATTGCGGTCCGGTCCTTTGGCGATCGCCACCAGCGGGATGTCGTCGATGCCGAGATCGGCCAGCACCTGTTGCGCTGCGGCGAGCTGGCCGGCGCCGCCATCGAGGAGCAGCAGATCGGGCCAGGTGCCGCGCTCGCGCGTCGGGTCCTCCTTGAGCGCGCGGGCGAAGCGGCGTCGCAGTACCTCGCGCATCATGGCGTAATCGTCGCCCGGCGTCGGCCGCGCCTCCGGCTCGGCCGAGGCCTCGATCGCCGCGGCGAGCCCGTCGTCGCCCTCGCCGCGGATGGTGAATTTGCGGTAGGCGCTCTTGGTGAAGCCCTCCGGTCCGGCGACGATCATCGCGCCGACGGCGTTGCTGCCCTGGATGTGGCTGTTGTCGTAGACCTCGATGCGCTGCGGCCGCGCTTCGAGGCCGAAGGTCTCCGCCACGCCGGCGAGCAGCTTCAGCTGCGTCTCGCTTTCGGCCAGCCGCCGGCCCAGCGCCTCCTTGGCATTGACCAGGGCGTGCTCGATCAGCTTGCGCTTGTCGCCGCGCTGCGGCAAAGCCAGCTCGACCTTGCCGCCAGCGCGGGTCGAGAGCGCCTCTTCGAGCAGCGCGAGGTCGGGCGGCGGGTCGCTCAGCAGCACGAGCCCCGGCGGCGGGTTGTTCTCGTAGAACTGGCCGAGGAAGGCGCCGAGCACCTCCTCGACCGGCATCTGCCGGTCGTGGCTGGGGAAATAGGCTCGGTTGCCCCAGTTCTGCCCGCCGCGGAAGAAGAACACCTGGATGCAGGTATGGCCGCCGGCCTGGTAGGCGGCGACGACGTCGGCGTCGGCCACGCCCTCGATCGAGATGTCCTGGCGACCCTGCACCTGGGTGAGTGCGCGGATGCGGTCGCGCAGGCGGGCGGCGCCCTCGAAATCGAGCCGGTCGGCAAGCTCCTGCATGTGCAGCGCCAGACGCTCCTGCACCTCCTTGCTGCGGCCGGCCAGGAAGGCGCGCGCCTCGTTGATCAGCCGGTCGTAGCCTTCCTTGTCGATGCGCCCGACGCAGGGCGCGCTGCAGCGCTTGATTTGATAGAGCAGGCAGGGCCGGGTGCGGCTCGAGAAGATGCTGTCGCTGCACGAACGCAGCAGGAAAGCGCGCTGCAGCGCGATGATCGTCCGAGCCACCGCGCCGGCCGAGGCGAAGGGGCCGAAATAGTCACCCGGCGCGTTCCTGGCGCCGCGATGCTTGATGATCTGCGGGAAGTCGTGATCGCCGGTGAGGTGGATATAGGGAAACGACTTGTCGTCGCGCAGCAGCACGTTGTAGCGCGGCATCAACCGCTTGATCAGGTTATTCTCGAGCAGCAGCGCCTCGACCTCGGTGTGGGTGATCACCACTTCCATGGCGCGGGTCTCGGCCACCATCCGGCGCAGTCGGTTGGAGAGCGCGGCGAGATGGGTGTAGTTGCCGACGCGGTTCCTGAGGCTCTTGGCCTTGCCGACATAGAGCGCGTCGCCCTTGGCATCGAGCATGCGGTAGACGCCCGGGCCCGGCGGCATGGTGCGGAGCGCCGCGCGGATCGCCTCGACGCCCTGGTGCAGCCCGCCGCCTGGGAGCAGGGTGTCGTCGGAGGGAGCGTTTTCCCCGAGCTCGGTCATCGGCCCCTCACTTGGCCCGGCGCGCCCGCCGCGTCAACCGGAGGGCGGATGGGCGGCCCGATCCCGGCGCATCCGATGGTTTCCGGGCGGCCCGCCGGATATCCACGGCACCTGTGGACAAAACTGTCGAAAACCGCCCCTCGCATGGGTGCTATGCGCGTCAAACCTAAGGTTTCAGCACTTTGCCAAAAAATAAGGCATTATAGTTATCACCTTGGATTTCATATCGTTTTTTCTTGTCAAGCGTAAATCGACTGTCATAATCCGTAACACCACCATCACAAAGCGCCTGCAGGCGGGCGGGCAAAAGGGGCTGTGAACAACTCTGCCAGCCGCCGCCGCGGCGCCCCTTTCGCCGCGGCAAATCCCCGGTGGTTAAGGCACTTACGGAAGACGGTTAATCCGTTCTATCTCGATGCCGACGCTGGCCACGTCAGGATAAACGTCGAGCTTCTCGACGCGGACCAGGGCGCGGCGGATGCGGGCGTCGGCAAGACACATCTCGGCGATGCGCTCGGCCAAGGTCTCCACCAGGTTGAGATGGCCGGCCTCCACGAGCCGGCGGATGCCGCTGACGATCTCGTCGTAGCAGACGACATTGCGGAGATCGTCGGCGATCGGCAGGGCATCCTCGCGCACCGCCAGATCGAGATTGATACGGACCCGCTGCCGCGCGCCGCGCTCGTGGCGGAAGACGCCGATCTCGCAGCCGAGCACGAGGTCGCGCACCAGCACGCGCCGCAAGCCTTCGCCGGCGCGCCTGGCGTCGCCGGCGGGCGGCCGGGCGGTGATGCGGGTGCCGCTGTCGCTCATGGTGTCGCTCCTACTCGTCCAAAGCCGGCCGACCCGCGGCCTGCGCCCAGCCGAGATGCTGGCCGCCATCGAGGGCGATCATCTGGCCGGTCATCGCCGGCGCCGACAGGATGAACCGCACGGCGGCGGCGATCTCCTCGGGCGTGGTGCCGCGCCGCAGCGGCATCATCTCCTGCTGGCGGCGGAACTGCGCCTCGCTCTGCCGCGGGCTCGGCAGGGTCGGGCCCGGCCCGACGCCGTTGACGCGGATGCGCGGCGCGAAGGCCAGCGCCAGGCTCCTTGTCAGGCTCCAGAGCCCGGCCTTGCTCAGCGTATAGGAAACGAAATGGGGCGTCAGGCTCCAGACGCGCTCGTCGAGCAGATTGACGACGGCGCCGTCGGCGTCCGGCGGCAGCTGGCGCGCGAAATGCTGCATCAGCACGAAGGGCGCGCGCAAATTCGTCTCGAGATGCCGGTCCCAACTCGCGCGCGTCGCGCCGAGCGCGGTATCGTTCTCGAAGGCCGAGGCATTGTTCACCAGCAGGCCGAGCGGCCCCAGCGCATCGGCCGCCCGCGGCAGCAGCGCTTGGACCTCGGTTTCGCGCGCGAGATCGGCGGCGATGGCGACGGCGCGGCCGCCGCGCGCGGCGATTTCC
>JASHTP010000142.1 GCA_030040495.1 Alphaproteobacteria bacterium | reverse complement strand
CCCCCAGCGCTTCGCGCACCGACTTGTCGAACTCGGCGATGTAGCCCTCGATCGCCTTCTGCCGCTCTTCCTTGCGCTCCTGCTCGACGCGCTGCTCGGCGGTCAGTCGCTCGGCTTTGATCATGTTGTCCTTGAAGATCTGGACCGCCGCCGCCATGGCGCCGACCTCGTCGAGGCGCGACGCATAAGGGATGTCCACGCCGGTCTCTCCCTTGGAGAGCGTCATCATCGTCCCGCTCAGCCGCATGATCGGACGCGAGACGCCGCGCGATACGATCACGTAGCCCAACCCGCAGACGCCGATCAGCAGAAGCGCGACCACCGCGACGACCGTCTGAACGACCTCGCGGCTTCTATCCTCCATCGTCTGGACTTCGACGGCCGAGTTCGACTCGGCGGCCTCCGTGAGAGTCTTCAGCGCGGCCTGCAGCCCGGCTTGGGCCGGCGCGACCGACTTGGTCAATTCGGCGATCGCGTCCTGTTGGGCGAATTCGGAGGTGAGCTTGAACACCTTGTTCGCCGCCGCCGCAAAGACATCGAGATTCTTTGCGACGTCGGCCGCGGCCAGCTTGACGTTTTGCGCCGAGGCGGTGCCTTGCGCCTCGCTCAGGCTCGATTTGAGGCCGGTCAGAAGGGTCTGCAGCTTCTCCTGCTCCTGCTTGAGCTGCTGCAGATCCAGCACAGCGGGGGCGCCCCGAACCTCGCCGACCGCGCGCTCGATGCCGAGGGCGACCGAGGAGCTCAATTTCGAGGTGGCGGAACTCTCCAGGTACAGTCTCCGGCCCAGGCCCTGAATGTCGCGGGTGTCATAGATGGCCAGGCCGCCCAAGAAGGCCAAGGCGAGCAGCGAGAGGGCCAGCAGCGACCACAATTTCGTCGACAGCTTCAGATTGAGGATGCTCTGGGCCATGACCGGGGCTCCGCTTTTTTCGTCGTCGGCTCAATGCATGTCGCCAGCATGCCGGCGGCCGGGTCGGCAGGCCAACCCGGCCGCCGCGCATTCACCTGACCGAGGCGCTGTATTGCTGCGCCGCCGCGATCAGCTTCTGCACGTCGCCATTGGGCGCGCCTTTGGTCGCCAGCCCGATGGGCTGCTTCACGTCGACGCCAGGAACGACGTAATCCGCCGGGGTGATGCTGGCGGAATTGCCGTAGCCGATCGCATTCGGCGCCTGGCCGACGACCTGGGCCACCTGCACCAAGGCCTGCATCACGTGCGCCTGCCCGGTGATATCGGCGCCGTCGAGAAGCCCGCTGACGACGTTGGTGCGGGTGCCGTTGCCGGGCGGCTCCACGACGACCATGATCGGCTGATCCGCGCCCCCGACATCCTTCCAGGAGGTGATCTTGCCGGTGAAGATGTCCTTCACCTGGGCCGCCGTCAGGGACTTCACCGGATTCTTCGGGTTCAGGATGAACTTGATGCCGACCGCGCCGAGCTGGACAAACTGCAGTCCGTCGGTGCTGACGGATCCGGGATTGATCTTGTTCAAGGCGTCGGCCGTCGCCTTCAGCGGCGCGGCGACCATCATCACGTCGACCTTGCCGCCGTAGAGATCCTTGAGGCCGTTGCCGTCGCCATTGACGACGACGTTGAGCGTCAGGCCGGTGGTCTTCTCGATCGCGGCCTTGTTCGGGATGATGATGTCTCCGGCCACGGTTGCCGCGCCGCTGACTTTCAGCTCGGCCGCGACGCTCTGCGCGACGCCGGCAGCGAGCAGCGATGCGCCGGCAGCAAGGACGACGAGGTGCTTTCTAAACATGGCTTTCTCCGTTTGGCGAAATGGTCGGAGCGGGCGCGCTGCCGGTCGGCCCAGCCTGCTCCGAAAGGCGACCGTAAATCGGCGGCGAAGATCTGACTGCGACGGACACTACGCTCATCAGCGCGCCTGAAAGATGTCGCGGCGAAATCGCTTCGACACTCATCGCGAGTTCGACTTAGTGTCAATTATGGGGAGGATCGTTTAAATTATACTAATAGTTCTTCGAAAATTCTCTTATTTCTTGTCCGATCTCCCTCAATACTTGAAAATTTAAGTTAAATTTGCCGATTTTTTGATCGGCCAAGGGAGCGGTTTGCCGGAGCAAGCCGCCGGATCGGCTCGTCCCGACGCCGGTGTCGCTGCTGGCGGGCCGAACGGCTCCAGCCGAAGCCCGTCGCCGCGCGGCTCGCGGTGTTTCACGGGAAACGGCGGCGGGGATACCGGTGACTCGCTGGGTCGGATTTTTGCCCCGCGCGGCAGCGCCGCCGCCGGCATGGTCCGCTTCACGGTGTCAAAGAGCGCTCTGCGCCAAGGATAGCACCGCACCCCTCAGCGAGCCTTGGCGCCTGAGGGGTGCAGCGGTAGAACAGACTTGCTCGAAGGCCGCAAGCCAGCTGGTCGCAGCCGGAGAGACGCTCGGGCCGCGTCGTCGCGACGGCGCCGCCGGACGCGCCGCAGCGCTGCGCACGCCGCGGAACACCGCCGCCCGACCGGTCCGCGCCGGACCGGCCGGACGCGCGGAATTTGCGTACGCTCTTTGACATCGTGGAGAGAGACGCTGCAGGCCGGCAGCGCGGCGAGCGGCTCGTCGGGCGTAGACGCCCCGAGCGTCGACGAGCTCGACGGACATCACCAAGCAGAAAGGTCGCCAGCCCCTTGGGCTGGCGACCTCTGATGGCCGACCGGGAATGGAGCCGGCTCCTCGGTCTAGTTTTGCGAGGAGTGTTCTCCGCTGCCCGGATGCGCCTTGCTGTATTTTGCCCACCAGATCTCGAGACCGGCGCGATCGAACTTGCTGGGATCGGGATCGGCGCCATAAGCGGCGGGCGACATTTCCTGCTCTTGCGCCGCAGTCACGGCGGCGCTCGTCGCGGCCGAGTGCGTCGGGATCTGCACCTCGTGCCGCATCACCGCCTCGTTGGCGGCAAGGAGCATGCCGTCGGTGTCGTTGGCGAGCGCTGCGCCGGCGGCGAGAGCGGAGCCGGCCGCGACGATGGTCGCGGCGATCAGGGTCCGATAGGAATGACGCATATGCCTCTCCTTCTTCGGGCGCGCCGGCGACCGAAACTGGCGAGGCGCGCTGTTCGCGCCAAGTAATATCGAAGTCAAATTAAGGACCCGATAATATTTGCCGGCATTCTACTTAGATACGCGTAAAATTTTAGAGATTATCGAGGCCGGCTGTCCCTGCTTTTCGGGCGGCGGAACTTCGGTTGCGCCGTCAAGGACCAATCAACAGGCCCGCGGCGAGGTGGCCCATGTCCAGATTGCCGGTGAGCGCGGCCAGCGCGCCGACGAGCAGGACCGCGGCAATGACGAGGGAAGGCAGCATCTCGGCCTCGACGGCGCGCTCGGCAAACCCATGATGAATGAGCGACATGGCGACCTCCGGATTGTTGGCTGGAGATCCATCCTCCCCCCGATCAATTAAGTCCCTCTAAACGTCAATATACATCGACAAAATCAGGTCCTTCGGCAGCTTCTATTATTTGGAGCGGCCGCATGGATACGCATGTCCGGGCGAGTTGACGTCATCATTGGCGCACTTTTAGGCGAATCGTAACTAATGGCGCCGACAGTCGTGTCATCCAATATTAGGTCGCTGCGCCGCCTGGCGTGGGGGACCGCACGGCAAGCGATGGGAGCGCGTAGCAAGATGAGGATGGGACTTCTCGCCGGGGTCGCCCTCGGCTTTGTCGTCACGGCACTGATCGCGGCGTCGCCGGCTTCGGCCGAGAACGGCGTCAGCGCGGACAAGATCGTGTTCGGCCAGGAGGCGGCTCTCGACGGGCCCGCCGCCGCGCTCGGGCAAGGCATGCATGACGGGCTTCTCGCCGCCTTCGACGAGGTCAACAAGAACGGCGGCGTCAAAGGCCACAAGCTCGAACTGATCTCCGTCGACGACGGCTACGAGCCCGGCAAAGCGATCACCGCGGCGAAAAAGCTGATCAACGACGACAAGGTGTTCGCCCTGGTCGGCTCGGTCGGCACGCCGACGGCGGCGGCGGTGCAGCCGATCGCCACGGAAGCCAGCGTGCCGTTCATCGGCGCCTTCACCGGCGCCGAGTTCCTGCGCGACCCCTACAAGCCCGGCGTCGTCAACGTCCGCGCCTCCTATTTCCAGGAGACGGAGACGATGGTCGAGCATCTCACCAAGGATCTCGGCGTCACGCGCATCGCCATCTTCTATCAGGATGACGCGTTCGGCCAAGCCGGTCTCGCCGGCGTCAAGCGTGCGCTCGACAAGCGCCACATGCAGCTCGTCGCCGAGGGCACCTATGAGCGCAACACCACCGCGGTCAAAGGCGCGCTCCTTTCGATCATGAAGGGCAAGCCGGAGGCGGTGATCATGATCGGCGCCTATCAGCCCTGCGCCGCGTTCATCAAGCTCGCGCACCAGGTCAAGCTCGACGCGACCTTCGTCAACATCTCCTTCGTCGGCAGCGATGCGCTCGCCAAGGAGCTCGGCGCCGACGGCGCCGGCGTCGTCATCACGCAGGTGGTGCCGCTGCCGGAGGATGCGTCGATCGAGCTCGTCAAGCGCTATCAAGCCGCCCTCAAGGCCTCGAAGCCCGATGCCAAGCCCGGTTTCGTCTCGCTCGAGGGATATATGACGGGTCGTCTCGTGGTCGAAGCCCTGGCCAAGATCGACGGCGACATCACCCGCAAGGCGCTGCTCGACGCGATCGCCAAGACCGGAACCTTCGATCTCGGCGGCGTCAAGCTCGTCTACGGCCCGGACAACAACCGCGGCTCGAGCCAGGTCTTCCTCACCGTGATCCAGCCGGACGGCAGCTTCAAGGCGGTGGAAAAGCTGACGAAGACCGGCGGCTGAGGTCGAGGGAGACCGGCGATGAAGCGAACCACCACGGGCGCAGCGTCCGCCGCCGGTGGGCGCAGGACCGGCGTCGGCCTGCGCACCAAGCTCTTCCTGGCCTTTGGCAGCGTCGCCGGTCTCACCGTTCTCGCCAGCGCGATCGCCTTCGTCTCCTATGACCAGGTCGGCCGCGCGCTGAGCGGCATCGCCGGCGAGAATCTCCCTGCGATGACCGCCTCGGTCCGGCTCGCACGGAGCAGCGCCGAGATCGCCTCGATCGCCCCGGCGCTGCTCGCCGCACACGACATGAAGGAGCGCGACGCCACGCTCGCCGCGCTGCAGGCGGACGAGAAATCGTTGCGCCACGCCATCGACGAGATCGCCGCGACCGCCAGGAGCGACGAGGCGATCGGGGCGCTGCGCGGCGCCGCGGCGCAGATGGCAACGAATCTCGACGGGCTGGCCGGCGACGTCCAGCGGCGCATCGAGCTGGACGGCGAGATCGCCGCTCTGGCCGCACATGTGCGCGCCACGCACAACGCCATCGACGTGGCGCTCGCGCCGCTCGTCGATGACGCCTCCTTCGACCTGACGACCGGGCTGCAGAACGCCGCCGGCAGCAAGGATACGGCAGCGATCCAGCAACACCTCTCCGATCTCGCGAACAAGCAGCTGGTGGCCTTGCAGGCCATGTCGGACCTGCGCGCCGACAGCAATCTCGTTCTCGGCCTGCTCACCGAGGGCGGCGGGCTGTCCAGCAAGGATTTGCTCCCGCCGCTGCTCGACCGCTTCAACGCCGCCGCCGGCCATCTGGAAAAATCCCTGGCCGCGCTCGGCGACGACAAGGCCGCAGCGGCGCTGCGCCAGCCGGTGGGCGAGCTGCTGAAGGATGGCCGCGGCGACAAAAGCATCTTCGCCCTGCGCAGCGCCGAGCTCGACGCCTCGGCCGCCGGCGAGGCGGCCCTCGCCGTCAATCACCGCCTCGCCGCCACGCTCGAGGATGCGGTCTCGAAGCTCGTCGATCGCAGCGAGAGCGCCGCCCGGACGGCCGCGACGACGACGGATGCCGCGATCGCCCGGGGCCGGGTGCTGCTGATTTCCATTGCCGTGGCGAGCCTTCTCGTCGCGCTGGTGATCGGCGCCTTCTATATCGGGCGCGGCGTCGCCCGCCGCCTCGGCGCGCTCCGCAACAGCATGGCCGAGATCGCCGACGGCAACCTCGACGCGGCGATTCCGACGGGGGGTCGCGACGAGATTGCCGAGATGGCCTCGGCGCTGGTCGTCTTCCGCGACAGCGGGCGGGCGGCCAGGGACGCGGAGGCAGAGGCCGCGGTCGAGCGCCAGCGCATGGAGGAGCAGCGTCGCGCCGAGCTCCTGTCGCTCGCCGATGCGTTCGAGACCACGGTGAAAAGCGTCGTCGACACCGTGTCAGGCGCGGCGAACGAAATGCAAGAGGCCGCCGCCGGCCTAGCCAAGACCGCCGACCATTCGAACCGGCAGGCCGCCGCGGTGGCGGCGGCCTCGACCGAGGCATCGGCCAATGTGCAGACGGTCGCGACGGCGGCCGAGGAGCTGTCGAGCTCGACCGCGGAGATCGGCCGCCAGGTCTCGGAATCGGCCGAGGTGGCGGCGCGTGCCGTGGCCGAGACCGAGCGCACGAATGCGACCGTGCAGGGTCTTGCCGAAGCGGCCCGCCGCATCGGCGACGTGGTGTCGCTCATCAACGACATCGCCGGCCAGACCAATCTGCTGGCGCTCAACGCCACCATCGAGGCGGCGCGCGCGGGGGAGGCCGGCAAGGGCTTCGCCGTGGTCGCCTCGGAGGTGAAGGCGCTGGCGACGCAGACGGGCAAGGCCACCGACGACATCGCCGCGCAGGTGGGTGCGATCCAAGGCGCGACCCGCGACGCGGTGGGCGCCATCGCCGAGATCAGCAAGACCATCGGCCGCATCAGCGAGATCGCCACCGCGGTCGCATCGGCGGTCGAGGAGCAGAACGCGACCACGCGCGAAATCGCCCGGAACGTGCAGCAGGCCGCCGAAGGCACCCACGGCGTCTCCGCCAACATCGCCGGCGTGACCCAGGCGGTGGGCGAGACCGGCAGCGCCGCCAACATCGTGCTCGGCTCGGCGGCCGAACTCGCCGGCGAGGCTCGGAAGCTCAGCGACGAGGTCGACCGCTTCCTCGGCAGCGTGCGCGCCCGCTGAGAACTTGACGCCGCGCGGCGTCGGGCCGCGGCCGCGCGAGCGGACGAGATTGCGGAGGCACAGACGTTTCTCGACGTGTTCGTCGCAGCGGTTGGTAATTCCAAACTCCAAAAAAAATGCGGGCGTCCAAACCGGACGCCCGCGTCAGGCCCGAAGGAACGAGATTCCGCGCTAGCGTCTAGCGACCATCGTCGCCAAAGCGAACCTCCGGCAGAACCGGGGTCCCCTCGCTGCGGACCGCGTCGAGGCTTTTGGGGTCGAGCCCGAGCGCCGCGAGGATGGTCGGCGCCACCTGCGCGGTCTCGACGGGCGTGTCGACCGTCTTGGCGTCGAAGCCGGGATTCGACAGCAGCATCATGACATTGACGTCATCGTGCGCGAAGCCGCCATGCTCGGCGAGTTTCTTGCTGCTCCCCGAATAAGTCACGCCAACGTTCGGCGTGACGAGGATGTCGGGCGTGCGCGGGTCGCCATTCGGGGGCAGTCCGGGGGCGTTGAACAGCTGCGTCAGCGCGGCTCCCCAGAAGATCTGGCCGATGCCGGCGACGTTGTTGGACGCCGGAGAAGTCGTTTCGAGCGTGCTGACCGCACTCTGCGTCGTGCAGCTGCTGCTGAGCCAAACCAGGGAGACGTCGTCCTCGGTCGGTCCGATCCCGGTCGGGTTGGCCGGCGACTCGGAGAACGGCAAGCAGCTCTCCAGAATCGTCGCGGGAGACGTCGTCACCGGGCCACTTGTCGTGATGCCGGTGTAACGCGCGGAATCGATCGGGCTCTGGCCGTGCTTTGCCGTGATGACGATGAGCGTATCATCGTAGATGCCGTTCGCCTTGAGCGCCGACACCATCTCGCCGATCGAAGCATCGACGAACTCGATCTCGCCGAGCAGCGACGGAGTCGGCGTGCCTTGCGCGTCCTCATAACCGCCCTTGAGGGCGAGGGATTTCTCGATCAGCTTCTGCCCGACGCTGACAGCCTGGAAATTCATCCCGAAAAGGGTCGGCCGCGGAGCGGCGGCCGCGCCGTTGTGCGTCTTGCCGCCGATTTCGTTCAGGATCGCGTTGACCTTCAGCGTGTCGTAGCATTGGATGTTCTGGAAGCTGTCGGTCCAGGCGTTCGATGAAGCCACCGTCGTCTGATCGGGCAGCGGATCGCAGCTCATGGTGCCCGCCTCCACGCCAGGCAGAGCCATCGGAACCGAATTGATCTCCGGCGCATAGTAATCGTTGACATTATTGCCGATCCCGGGGCCGGAAACCGCCGAGTAGGAGGGATGCTTGTCCGACCAGGC
>JASHTP010000141.1 GCA_030040495.1 Alphaproteobacteria bacterium | reverse complement strand
GCTAGGCTCGCGCGCGCAGGGACCTTCGCGACGCGGACGCGCCGCGCGGAAGCCGGGGACGGGATGAAAGCCGCCGAGTTCGACTTTGAAGCGGCCCGCAGCGTCGAGGAGGCATGCCGGCTGCTGGCCGGCGCCCGGGGCGAGGGCAAGATCATCGCCGGCGGCCAGACCCTGGTGCCGCTGATGGCGATGCGGTTGGCGCGGCCGGCGCTGCTCGTCGACATCAACCGCGTCGCGGAGCTCCGCGGCGTCGAGCCCGGCGCCGGCCGGGTGAGCGTGCGTGCCTTGACGCGCCAGGCCGAGGCGCTTGCCGATCCCGTCATCCGCCGCGACCTGCCCCTGCTGGCGAAGGCGCTCGGTTTCGTCGGCCACGGCCAGACGCGCAACCGCGGCACCATCGGCGGCAGCCTCGCCAATGCCGACCCGGCGGCGGAGATCTGCCTCGTCGCGGCGACGCTCGGCGCCGAGCTGGTGGCGCGCTCGACCGGCGGCGAGCGCCGCCTTCCGGCGCGCGACTTCTTCCTGGGCGCGATGACCACCGCGCTTTCGGCCGAGGAATGCCTCACCGCCGCGCGCTTCCCGGTCTGGCGCGACGCTGGCCGGCTCGGCACCGGCTTCCAGGAAGTGAGCATCCGGCACGGCGATTTCGCCCTCGTCGCCGCCGCGGCGCAGCTCGTGCTCGACGGCAGCGGCACGTGCCGGCGCATCGCCCTCGGCCTCGGCGGCGCCGCGGCCTCGCCGCTCGCGCTCGAAGCATCCGCCGCGCGGCTCGTCGGCACGCGGCTCGCAGCCGGCGACGTCGCCGCCGCGATCCGCCTCGCCGACGCGGCGATCGAGCCGATGTCGGATCTGCACGCTTCCGCCGCCTATCGCCGCCGCGTCGCCGGCGCGCTCATCGAGCGCGCGCTCGCCGAGGCGCGGGCCGAGGCGGAGGGGCGCGGCTGAGCCATGTCGGAGCATGCGATCCGCCTCACCGTCAATGGACGCGCCGTCGAGGCGCGCGTCCCGGCGCGGCTCACCCTGGTCGATTTCCTGCGCGAGGCGCTGCGCCTCACCGGCACGCACACCGGCTGCGAGCACGGCGTCTGCGGCGCCTGCTCGGTGCTGCTCGACGGCAGGCCGGTACGCTCCTGCCTGATCTTCGCGGTGCAGGCCGAGGGCGGCGCGGTCACCACGGTCGAAGGGCTCGCGCCCGAGCCCGGCGCGATCGGCGTGCTGCAGGACGCCTTCTGCGAGGCGCACGGGCTGCAATGCGGCTTCTGCACGCCGGGCATGCTGATCGCCGCCGAGGCGCTGCTGCGCGCGACGCCGCTGCCCTCCGACGCGGAGATCCGCGAGGCCATCGCCGGCAATCTCTGCCGCTGCACCGGCTACCAGCAGATCGTCGACGCGATCCGGCTCGCCGCCCAGCGCCGCGCCGGCTCCAACCTCGCCGGAGAGCGCCATGATCGCTGAGGCGCCGTCGCCCTTCCGCTATATCGGCCGCAAGCGCCGGCCGAAGGAGGATCGCCGCTTCGTCGCCGGATCCGGCCGCTATGTCGCCGACCTCGCGCTGCCCGGCATGCTGCATGTGGCGCTGGTGGCGAGCCCGCATCCGGCGGCGCGCATCCTCGCGGTCGACGCGCGCGCCGCGCTGGCGCTGCCCGGCGTCCGCGCGGTGGTGGCCGGCGAGGAGCTGGCGCAGGCGACCGACCCGCTGCTGTCCGGCCTCGACATCCCGAAGGTGCGCCGCTTTCCGCTCGCCGTCGGCCAGGCGCGCTATGTCGGCGAATGGGTGGCGGCGGTGGTGGCGGAGACGCGCGCGCTCGCCGAGGACGCGGCCGAGCGGGTCGAGGTCGAGTACGCGCCGCTGCCCTTCGTCATCGACCCCGAAGCGGCGCTGGCGCCGGACGCGCCGCCGGTCCATGCCGAGCACGGCTCGAACCTGCTCTACCGCCGCAAATTCGTCTGGGGCCCGGTCGCGCATGATTTCGCCGCGGCGCCGCACAGTCTCTCCTTCCGCGCGCGCTGGCAGCGCAGCGCCACGGTGCCGATCGAGACCTTCGGCGTGGTGGCGAGCTGGGACGCGGCGACGCGGCTCCTCGACATCTGGGCCTCGATCCAGATGCCGAAATACCCGGACCAGCTGGCGCGCGCGCTCCGCCTGCCCGGCAACGCCGTGCGCGTCCATTTCGACACCGACGTCGGCGGCAGCTACGGCGTGAAGCGCGGCATCAAGCACAGCGTGCTGGCGGCGTATCTCGCGCGCAAGCTCGGCGCGCCGGTGCGCCTCGTCGAAGACCGGCTCGAGAACATGCGCGGCGGCGACGCGCACGGTCCCGACCGCCTCTTCGACGTTTCCGTCGCCTTCGACGGCGAGGGCGTCGTCCGCTCGCTCAAGCTGCGCGCGCTCGACGATGCCGGCGCCTATGCCGGGCGCGCGCCGCTGCAGCTCGGCAAGCCGGTGGGCGCCATCGTCGGCCCCTATCGCATCGCCAGCGTCGAATACGAGGCGATCAGCGTCACCACCAACAAGACGGTGCAGGAGGCGGTGCGCGGCTTCGGCCAGTCGCCGACCAACTTCGCGCTGGAGACGATGATGGACCGCGTCGCGCGCCGGCTCGGCATCGACCGGCTGGAGCTGCGCCGGCGCAACCTCATCCGCCGCGAAGAGTTCCCCTACACCATCCCGAGCGGCAGCACCTATGACAGCGGCGACTATCATCGCGTGCTGGAGAAGGCGCTGGCCGAAGCCGGCTACGACGCGCTGCTGGCGCGGCGCGAGGCGGCGCGCGCGGCCGGAAGGCTCGCCGGCATCGGCGTCGCCTGCTGCCTCGAGCCCTCCGGCGGCAACTCCGCCTTCGAGCCGCTGTTCAACCCCAAGAACGAGACCACGACCTGGATGGAGTCCTGCAGCCTCAAGGTCGATCTCTCCGGCACCATCACCGCGGCGATGGCCACCTCCTCCTCCGGGCAGGGCCACGAGACGCTGGTGGCGACGGTGGTGGGCGAGGTGCTGGAGCGCGATCCCGACGCGATCCGCGTCGTCCATGCGGATTCGCTCACGGCGCTGCCGAGCAACAGCCCCGTCGGCAGCCGCATGGCGATCATGCTGGGCGGCGCCGCGGCGGGCGCGGCGAAGAAGCTGAAGGCGGACCTCGTCGCCATCGCCGCGCACAATCTCGGCCTGCCGGCTTCGGCGCTCGACTATCGCGAGGGCGGCGTCTCGGTCCGCGGCGATGCCGGCCGCGCGCTCTCCTGGGCGGATCTGGTCGAGATCGCGCATCGCAAGTTCCATTTGCTGCCGCCCGGCCTGGCGCCGGGGCTGCAGGCGTTCCATGTCTGGGAAGTGCCGACCGGCGGCGCGCTGCCGACGCCCGACGGGCGCGTGCAGATGTATCCCTGCTACGCCTTCGAGGCGCACATCGTCTATGCCGAGATCGACCGCGTCACCGGCCAGGTGCGGCTCGGCGCCTACGCCGTCGGCCATGATTGCGGCACCATGATCAACCCCGACATCGTCCACGGGATGACCTATGGCGGCATCGCGCACGGCATCGGCGCGGCGCTCTATGAGCGCTTCCGCTACGACGCCAACGGCCAGCTGGTGAGCGGCTCGTTCATGGACTATCTCATGCCGACCGCGCACGAGGTGCCGGAGATCGCGCTCGTCGATCACTGCACGCCCTCGCCGCTCACCGAGTTCGGCCAGAAGGGCTCGGGCGAAGCCGGCTATCTCGGCGCGCCAGCGGCGGTGGCGAGCGCCGTCAACGACGCGCTGGCGCCGCTCGGCCTCGCCGTCGCCGAGCTGCCGATGTCGGTGGCGCTGCTGGGCGAGCTGCTGGCGACGGCGGCGGGCTAGCGCCGGCGCGATCGTCGATCGGCCGGCAAGCGACGACGGGCAACACAAGGAGACGAGACATGATCGGGCGCTGGCGCAGCTTCTTTCTCTTGCTCCTCGGCCTCGCCGGCGCTGCCGGCGCCGCCGCAGCGGCCGAGCCGGCGAAGGTCTCGATCGTCATCTTCAGCCCGCCCTCGGTCGGCGCCATCCTGCCTTACGTCATCCGCGACCAGCATTTCGACCGCGCCAACGGGCTCGCCATCGACTTCGTCGAGCGCACGCCCGACGCCTACGCCACCGAGTTCAACAGCGGCGAGTTCCAGCTCGGCGGCAGCGCCTCGCTGCTGATCGTCGGCCTTGCCGACACGCGCGGCGTCAAGGTCAGCTACCTCTTCAACCTGTTCGACTACTGGGGCGCGGTGGTGACCCAGCGCCCCGAGATCAAAACGATCGCCGACCTCAAGGGCAGGGAGCTCGCCGCCGCCAAGGGCACGACCAACTACGCCATGTTCGAATGGTTCGCCCGCGGCGAAGGGCTCGACCCCGCCTCGCTCAAAGTGGTCAACACGGCGCCGCCGGGGCTTATCGGCTATGCCCTTGCCGACCGCGCCGATGCGGTCCAGCTCTGGGAGCCTGCCTATTCGCTGCTGCTGGCGAAGAAGCCCGGGATCCGCACCCTGCCCCTCGACATCGCCGGGCAATGGCGCAAATTCGCCGGCAGCGATCACAGCCCCTATCTCGGCCTGGCCGCGCATCGCGAGTGGATTTCCCGACATCGCGATCTCATTCCGCGCCTCTATCGCACCTATCGCCTGGCGGCGCAGTGGGTGCTCGCCAATCCCGCCGCCGCCGCGCCGCTGATCGCGCCCCAGGCGGACGCCGCCGGGCTCAAGGCGATCGAGGAGCTCGTCCGCGACAACCGGCGCCTCGGCATGAACGTCGCACCCGCCGGCA
Source organism: Alphaproteobacteria bacterium (assembly GCA_030040495.1). Taxonomy (GTDB): domain Bacteria; phylum Pseudomonadota; class Alphaproteobacteria; order ATCC43930; family CGMCC-115725; genus DAHUYF01. Next base: position 6,525 of record JASHTP010000141.1, on the reverse strand, counting down.
AGATCAAGCCCGAGATCGACGCGGTCTTTCGCGCCGGGCTCTCGCTGGGCCTGCTCGAAACCATGCCCGATCCCGCCGCCATCTACGAAGGGGCGATGGACTGATGGCGGCGGAGCGCGTCCCGCCCGCCCGAGCGGCGGGACACACGCGGCTGCGGTTCGAGGGGGTGCTGGCGCTGGCGGGGCTCGCGCTCTGCTGGCAGATCGCGTCCTACTTCTTTCCGCCGTTCCTCTTCCCCTCGATCCCGGCGATCGCCGAGCGCTTCGCCGGGATCTTCGTCCATGCCGCGCCGCTCGGCGATGCGCTCGCCACGGCGGGGCGGATCCTGCTCGGCCTCGCCGGCAGCTTCGTCCTCGGTTCCCTGCTGGCGCTGCTGATGGGCCGGTCCGACACCTTCCACCGCTATGCCTATCCGCTGCTCAACTTCAACCAGGGCATCCCGGCGCTGTCCTGGGTGGTCGTCTCGATCATCTGGTTCAGGGGCATCGAGTTCCGCATCTTCTTCATCATGGTGATGACGACCTTGCCCGGCTTCAGCTTCCAGCTCCTCGACGCCTATCGCGCGATGTCCAAGGACCTGCTGGAGATGACCTTGTCGTTCCGGCCGACGCGCCTCGACCTGCTGCGCACGTTGGTGCTGCCCACGGTGGTGCCGGGCATCCTCACGGCGTGGAAGGTCAATCTCGGCAATGCCGCGCGCGTCGTCGTCGTCGCCGAGCTGGTCGGCGCCACCGGCGGCGTCGGCTACGAGCTGCTGCAGCAGCAGCAATTGTTCGACATGGCGGGCGCCATCGCCTGGACCATCGTGCTCGTCGTCTTCGTCCTGGTGGTGCAGCGCGTCCTTACGCTCATCGAGCGCCGGCAGCTGCGCTACCGCCCGTTGGCGGAGCGCGGATCGTGAGCGAGGCGCCGGCCATCGTCTTCGATGCCGTTGACAAGCGCTTTCCGCGCAGCGAGGCGGCGGAGGATTTCTACGCCGTGCGCGCGCTGAGCTTCGCCGTAGCGGCCGGCGAGCTCGTCGCCATCCTCGGGCCCACCGGCTGCGGCAAGTCGACCACCTTCAACTTGATCGCCGGGCTGATCCGGCCGTCCTCCGGCCGCGTCCGCGTCGCCGGCCACGATCCCTATGACGAGTTCGACTGGTTCCGCGGCAAGATCGGCATCGTCTTCCAGAACGACCGGCTGATGCCCTGGCGCAGCGCGCTCGACAACGTCGCGCTCGGGCTCGAGCTCAACAAGGTGGCGCGCGAGGAGCGCGTCGCGATCGCGCGCGCCTGGCTCGAGCGGCTCGGCCTCAAGGGGCACGAGGCCGACTATCCCTTCGCGCTGTCCGGCGGCATGCGCCAGCGCGTCAGCATCGCCCGCGCCTTCGCCATCAAGCCGGCGATCCTGCTCGGCGACGAGCCCTTCTCCGGCCTCGACGCGGTGACGGGCGACACGCTCCGGCGCGAATTCGTCGATCTCGTGCGCGAGACCCGCTGCACCGGCATCTTCATCACCCATTCGATCGATGAGGCGCTGCAGCTCGGCCGCCGCGTCCTGGTGTTCCGCCGCCCGGCCCGCATCATCTACCAGGCGCGGCTCGGCCCCGACACTCCAGCCGCCGAGCGCGAGCGCATCCGATCCGATATCCTGCACGCGTTGGGCGGCACCGTCGCCACAAAGGAGGAGCCATGATCGTCGACAGCCACGCCCATTTCGTTCCCGCGGCGATGCTCGAGACGCTGCGCGCCGAGCGCCGGCTCTTTCCCAACGTCGCGGTGCTGGCCGAAGGCGGCGGCACGCGCCTGGGCTTCGCCGGCCAGGCGCCGACGCGGCCGGTCGCGCCCAAGCTCAGCGACCTCGCCGCGCGCCAGGCCTGGCTCGCGAAAGAGCGCATCGACCGCCAGGTGGTGGGCGGCTGGCTCGATCTCTTCGGCTACGAGCTGCCGCCGGAGGAAGGCGCGGACTGGTGCCGCTTCGCCAACGAGCATCTGCTGAAGGGCGCGGCGGCGCTGCCGGCGCTGGCGCCGCTCGCCACCGTGCCGCTGCAGAAGGGCGAGCTTGCCGCGCGCGTGCTCGAGGAGGCGATCGGCCAGGGCTTCCACGGCGCGATGATCGGGACGCAGCCGAAGGGCGTCGGCGGCGGGCTCGACGATCGCGATCTCGACCCGTTCTGGGAAGCGGCCTCTTCGCTCAAGGCCACGCTCTTCCTCCATCCGATGTTCGCCTGCGGCGACGACCGGCTCTCCGACTACGACCTCGTCAACGCGGTGGGAAGGCTCACCGACACCACGGTGGCGGTGGCGCGGCTGCTGTTCTCCGGCCATCTCGAGCGCTATCCCGGCGTCACGCTCATCGTCTCGCATGGCGGCGCGGCGCTGCCCTACGCGCTCGGCCGGCTCAAGCGCAACTTCGCCATCCATCCCGGCAAGTACGCCGATCCCGTCGCCGGATTCCGCCGGCTCTATTTCGACACGGTGCTGTTCGAGGCCCGCGCGCTGCGCTTCCTCGCCGACACCGCCGGCGCCGACAAGCTCGTGCTCGGCTCGGATCACCCGTTCCCGATCGGCGACAGCGAGCCGCTGCGCGTGGTCGAGGAATGCGGCTTCGGCGCGGCGGAGCGGAGCGCCATCCTCGGCGAGACCGCCGGCCGGATCTTCCACCTCGGCGGGTGCGGGTGCGGCTAGCGCCGCGAGCGCCGAAGGCTCAGCGCAAAGGACGCGGGAGGATGCGCGGTGGGCGCAGAGGGACTATCAGTCCTTCGCGCCCTTTGCGCTGCCTTGGCGTCCTCTTCGCTAAAAGAAGTTCAGCGGGTGCGGCGCGAGCGGGCGCGGCGCCGGGCGGCGCGGCGCAGTGCCTCGGCCTCGATCGCCGCGGTCGGGGCGGCAAGCTCGAGCGCGATCGGCCGGTGATCCGACGGTCCCGGATCGAGCGCGCGGGCCTCGGCGCAATAGAGGCCGCGGACGAGACAGCGGTCGAGGCGGAAGGGCAGCACGTTGCGCGCGCGATGGGTCGGCTCGCGCGGCCCGACATCGCGGAAGCCCGGCAGCACGGTCGGCCCGACATGGTTGTAGTCGCCAATGACCGCGGCCGGCCCTTCGAGCGCGCCGGCAAGGCGCAGCAGCTGCCAGCGGTTGAGCAGCTGGCCGTGCGAGAGATGCACGTTCGCCACGGTGACCTCGCCGAGGCGGATGATCTGGGCGATGCGCGGCGGCACGCGCCCGGGCATGACCGAGACCGGCAGCGGCACCGTCTCCGGCGGCGGCAGCTCGTGCGGGCTCCAGGCGGCGAGGCCGTGGATACGCTCGGGCAGCGGCTCCCAATGGAAATGCCCGCCGACGAAGTCGGGCAGCCGCTCCATCTCCTCGGTCGCTTCCTGCATGAGCAGAAGGTCGGGCCGCTCGCGGCGCACCAGCGCGGCGACATCCTCGACCGCGGCGCCCTCGAGACGCAGCAGATTCCAGCTGATGACTTTCAAACTGATGTTCTCCCGCAACCGATCCGACCCTGGCGCGTTCCGAAGTCCGGGGAGGGCCGGCAGGGCGGCCGCAGCGCCCGCGGCATAGGACTCCCTACTCCTGTCGACCTGGCGCCGGGGCATCGAGGCTCGGCGCCATCCGTTCGCTCCCTACGATGGTGACCCGCGCGTAAATTCGCAAGGGGCCGCAGTGACGCGGGGCGCGCGCACCCGCCCTGGTCAAAGATAAGGCAGCAGCAGCCGGGCGGCGGCGTCGCGCAGCCGCGCCGGCAGCGGACGCGCGGCCAATTCGGCCGGGGCGAGCCGCCGGGCGCGCGCGATCTTGGCATCGATCAGCCCGTCGATCTCGTCCGTCATGCCGGGATCGTAGCATTCGAGCATGAACTCGAAGTTAAGCCGCAGGCTGCGCACGTCCCAATTGGCGCTGCCCAGCGCGCACCAGGCGCCGTCGACCGTGGTCAGCTTGGAATGGTCGAAGGGCGCGCCGGTCAGGTGGACGGTCATGCCGGGCCCCGCGAAGAAGCCGAGATGGGCGCGCGTCGCCCAATCCAGCAGGACGTGGTTCGAGCGCTCCGGCAGCACGATCTCCACGGCGACGCCGCGCAGCGCGGCCAGCGCGATCGCCGACATCAAGGTCTGGTCGGGCAGGAAATAGGGGGTGACGATGCGCAGCCGCCGCTTGGCCGCGCCCGCCGCGGTCGCCAGCAGCGAGGCGAGCTTGCCGAGATCCTCGTCGGGGCCGGAGCTGAGGCCGCGGGCGCAGACCGGGCCGGCGGCGGCGAGCGGCGGCCACCAGGCGGGGCCGTCGAGCGCCTCGCCGGTGGTGAAGTCCCAATCCTCGTCGAAGCTCAGCATGAGCAGGGCGACGACCGGTCCCTCGACGCGGAACTGCACGTCCTCGACCGGGTGGGACGGGCGCAGCCGCAGCACGTTCTCGGCGCCGAGATTGAGCCCGCCGGTGAAGCCCACCGCGCCATCGACGATCAGCAGCTTCTTGTGGTTGCGCATGTTGAGGAAGGGCATGCGCCAGGGCGCCCAGTGATGCATGAAGCGCGCGACGGCGATGCCTTGCCGCCGCAGCGCGCGCGCCGCCGAGGAGACGAGATAGCCGCTGCCGACGCCGTCGACCAGCACGCGGATCTCGACGCCGCGCGCGTGCGCGTCACCGAGCGCCCTGATGAAGGCGCCGCCGACGAGATCGTCGCGGAAGATGTAGGAGGCGAGCGCGATGCTGCGCCGCGCGCCGGCGATGGCGGCGAGCATCGCGGGATAGGCCTCGTCGCCGTCGCGGTAGAGCGCGACCGCATTGCCGGCGGCGAGGTGCCGGCCGGTCATGCGCTCGCCGACGCGGGCGATGGCGGCGATGTGCTCCGGCAGCGGCGGCAGCGACGCGGGAGCGGTGGCGAAGCGCTCGTGGCGCGCGACGCCAGGTGCCAGCCGCGCGGCGCGGCGCGTCACCCGGTTGATGCCGAAGAGGAAGTAGAGCGCCGGGCCGATGAAGGGCGACAGCCAGGCGAGGCCGATCCAGGCGATGGCGGCGCGCACGTCGCGCTTGGTCAGCAGCGCATGCGCCGTCACCCAGAGCGCCAGACCCGCATGGGCGAGGGTGACGAGGTGGAGGGAGAGATATCCCGGCAATGGCGGCGCGACCGACGGCATGGCATATCCTAGCGCAGCGGCGCGTCCGCCGGGCGGCGCGGCCGATTGATCCAGCGCAACGCCGCGCGCCCGCCCCGGCGCTAGGGTTGCGGGTGGCAGCGGCAGGAGGGTGCGATGACCGAGCGGACGCTTCCCGGCGTGATCGGCGCCGCCGCCGAGCCGCGCGACATGCCGCTCATCGCCGAGGCGCTCGCCGCCGAAGGGCTGCCCGCCGCGGATCTGCCCGGGCGGATCGCCTTCTTCGTCTTCCGCGAGCCCGGCGGCGGCATGATCGGCTTCGCCGGCCTCGAGCAGTTCGGCGCCGCTGCGCTGCTGCGCTCGCTGGTGGTGCTGCCGCCGGCGCGCGCCCGGGCGCAAGGCTCGGCGATCGTCGCCTGGATGGCGGCGGAGGCGCGGCGCCGCGGCGTGGGCGAGCTCTTCCTGCTGACGACGAGCGCGGCGCCGTTCTTCGAGAAGCTCGGCTTCCGCCGCGTCGAGCGCGACGCGGTGCCGCCCGCGGTCGCGGCCAGCGCCGAGTTCACCACCCTGTGCCCGGCGAGCGCCCTCTGCATGGCGCGCCGCCTCGAGCCGCGCGATCGCTAGGAGCCGGCTCAGCCCGGCGTGAGCGCGAGCGCGGCGATCTCACGCCGCGCCGTGGCGGGGTCGGCGATCGATACGATGAAGGTCGTGCCGCCATTGCCCCAGCCGGTCGCGCCCCAATGCGGCAGCAGCTGGATCTTGGCGTAGACGACGCTGCCGGCCCGCACCGTGACGGTCTTGAACTGGTCGGGATAAAGCTCGTCGCTGCGCACCTCGATCTCGTAGGTGCCGGGCGGCACGTCGCGGTAGAAGACGGTGCCGGGCGCGGAATCGCCGACGCGGCGGCGGTTGAGCGAGACCGCGGTCCATATCGGCTTGTCGTAAGGCGCGAGGTCGCGGAAGAAATAGAGCCGCGCCATGCCGGCGGCGGGCGGCGGCTCCGACCCCGGGCGCGCATAATTCTCGGTGCCGCAGGCGGCCAGCGCCAGGACGCTCAGCGCGAACACGGCAAGCCATCGTCCTCTCATCGGAGTCCTCTCCTTCGCCGATCGGGGCCGCAGCAACGGGCCGTGCGTCAGCCGTGGCCGGCCCTTACCAGATAATGCTTCGCCGCCGCCGCGCCCATGGCATTGATCTGCCGCAATCCTCGGCCCGCGGCGCCGGCCGGGGCGCACGAGCGAAGGTGACCCTGTCGACGCGGCGGGGTGAGGAGGATGCGTGTCGGGTTCCGCGACCCGATGTCGATCGCGACGGCAACCGCCAGGAACGGCAACGAGGCCTGGCTTGTCCCGCGGTGCCGAGCCTCGTCCGCTTCAGAGCCGGCGGTATCGGCTATCGCTCAAAACGGCGATGGGGTGACAGGGCGGGAAGCCCCATCACCCCACGCT
>JASHTP010000140.1 GCA_030040495.1 Alphaproteobacteria bacterium | reverse complement strand
GCACAACCATCTCTCCGGCGCAATCTATGCCGAAAGCTACATCGCCTGGGCGGCCGAGGACGGGCTTTGCCTCGACAAGAAGGCGATGGCGCTGACGCCGCCGCCTTGCGCGCCGCCGCAAATCGTCCCGGCGGCCGAGATCCGGCGCGACGGCGCGCTCTACGCGGCGCTCGTCGACGCCCTCTCGATGCGCGATTTCGTGCCGGGACGGCAGTCGGGGCACGATCATTTCTTCGCCGCCTTCGCCAAGTTCAGCGCCGCCGGCGAGCGGCGCGGCGGCGACATGCTCGCCGAGGCCGCCGAGCGCGCCGGCGAGGACCGGGTCTCCTATCTCGAGCTGATGGTCTCGCCCGGCATGGGCGCCGCGCGCAAGATCGGCGCCGCGGTCGGCTGGGACGGCGATCTCGCGCGGCTCCGCGACAAGCTGAAAGCCGCCGGGCTCGACGAGATCGTCGCGCCGGTGCGGCACGATCTCGACGGCGTCGAAGCCACCATGCGCAAGCGTCTCGATTGCGGCGAGGCCGCGGCCAAGCCCGGCTGCGCCGTCACCATCCGCTTCCTGGCGCAGGTGATCCGCAACTTCCCGCCCGAGCAGGTCTTCGCCCAGATCCTGCTCGGCTTCGAGCTCGCCAAGGCCGATCCGCGCATCGTCGGCCTCAATCTGGTGGCGCCCGAGGACGACCCGGTATCGCTGCGCGACTACACGCTGCAGATGCGCATGCTGCGCTTCCTCGGCCGGGAATTCCCCGGGGTCAAGCTCTCGCTCCACGCCGGCGAGCTCGCGCCCGGCCTGGTGCCGCCCGAGCAGCTCCGCTTCCACATCCGCCAGGCGGTCGAGATCGCCGGCGCCAGCCGCATCGGCCACGGCGTCGACATCCTGCACGAGGACGATCCCTGGGGCCTGCTCGAAGAGATGGCGGCGCGGCACGTGCTGGTCGAGATCAACCTCACCAGCAATGCCGAGATCCTCGGCGTGAGCGGCGACCGCCATCCCTTCGAGACCTATCGCCGCTTCGGCGTGCCGCTGGCGCTCTCGACCGACGACGAGGGCGTCTCGCGCATCGATCTCAGCGAGGAATATCTGCGCGCGGCGCTCGCCTACCATCTCGGCTATCGCGACCTCAAGGAGCTGGCGCGCAACAGCCTCGAATACGCCTTCTTGCCCGGCCCGAGCCTGTGGTCGACGACCGCGCCTTTCGCGCCGCGCGCCGCCTGCGCCACCGGCGCCTTGGGCGCCGCCGAGCCCGCCCCCGCCTGCGCCGCCTTGCTGGCGACGAGCGAGAAGGCGCAGGCGCAATGGCGGCTGGAGGCGGAATTCGCCGGCTTCGAGGCGCTGCCCTGGGCGAGCCGCTGAGGGGTAGGGCGCGGCGAGCCGGAGCCGCCGGAGCGTGAGCCCTGCCCCCCATTTCGGGACCGGCCCGGTCGCGGCGGAGACGGCCTTGTGTGCCGGCTTCCGGCGCCTGGCCCGCGGCCGATCGCCGCCCTGGCCTCGGGAGTTCGGCCCGCCCTCCCCGCATGGCAGCCATTCCAGCACCCCTCAGCGCCGCCGTGCTAGACTGTCTGCCGGGCAAGATACAGGGCGGAAACCCATGACGGTGCTGGCGGAAACGCGGCGCGGCGAGCGCGATGTTGCGGTCATCTCGCTGGTCGGCACGGCGCATTACACGAGCCATGTGCTGCAGCTGGCCTTGCCGCCCCTCTTCCCGATCCTGCACCGAGAGTTCGGCGTGAGCTTCACCGAGCTCGGCGCCTTCGTCACCCTGTTCTACGCCGCCTCCGGCCTCGGCCAGGCGGCGGCGGGGGTGCTGGTCGATCGCTACGGCGCCTACCGCATGCTGGTCGCCGGCCTCGCGGTGCTGGGCGGCTCGATCGCGCTGGCGGGGCTGGCCGGCTCCTACTGGATGCTGCTGCCGCTGGCGCCGATCGCCGGCCTCGGCAACAGCGTCTTCCACCCCGCCGACCTCTCGATCCTGAGCCATCGCGTCAGCGAGACGCGGCTCGGCCGCGCCTATGCCGTGCACGGCATCTCCGGCTCGCTCGGCTACGCCACCTCGCCGGTGCTGGTGACCCTGATCGCGGGCCTTGCGAGCTGGCATGTGGCGCTGATCGCCCTCGGCCTCGGCGGGCTCGCCGTCGCCGCGCTGCTGCTCGTCAACCGTCCGCTGGTCACTTACGACCATGTCGCGGCGGTGCGTGCCGGCGCGAGCAAGCGCCGCGGCTCCTATCTCGACGTCATCGGCGCGCCGGTGGTGCTGATGGCCTTCGGCTATTTCGCCATGACCTCGTTCGCGGGCTCCGGCATGCAGACCTTCTCGATCACCGCCCTCACCTCGGGCTACGGCTTGAGCCTGCATGTGGCGACGCTGGGTCTAACCGGCTACCTGGTCGGCGCGGCGCTCGGCATGGTCGGCGGCGGCTTCCTCGCCGACCGCACGACGCAGCATCATCGCGTGGCGATGAGCGGCATCGCCGCCGCGGCGCTGCTCATGCTCGCCGTCGCCCTGGTCGGGCATCTGGGCGCCCTGGTGCTGCCGATCACGGCGCTGGCCGGCATCGCCAACGGCATCACCGGCCCGTCGCGCGACGTGCTGGTGCGGCGCGCCGCGGCCGGGATCGGCACCGGCAGCGTCTTCGGCTTCGTCTATTCCGGCTTCGATCTCGGCTCTTCGACGGCGCCGCTGCTCTTCGGCATGCTGCTCGATCGCGGCGCGCCGCACGCCGTCTTCCTGGCGATCGCCTGCTCGTTCGCGCTCGGCGTGCCGACGGTGATGCAGGTGAGCCACCGCATCACCGC
>JASHTP010000010.1 GCA_030040495.1 Alphaproteobacteria bacterium | reverse complement strand
GGCGGCGGCGCGGCGCCACCATGCTCGAGCACGGCCAGCCGTTGATCGACGTCGTTCGACAGCGTCTCGACCCGCTGCTTGAGCTGGTCGAGATCGTGGCTGATCTGCTGGATCTGCCCGGTGAGGTCCCTGAGCTGGTCCTCGATCTGGCTCATGCGGACTTCATAGGTGAGCGCGGCTTGGCCCTCGGCCGGGGGCGCCGCCGGCGCGCCGGCGGGACCGGCGCCGCGATAGACCTGGCGCTGCAGCAGGTTCATGTCGCGCTCAAGCCGATCGATACGGTCGAGCAGCGGGCGCAGATCGTTGCCCTGCTGGTCCTGCTGCTGTGCCAGCGCGCTGCCCGCGAACAGGCACAAAAGCCCGCAACAGGCGACGGCATAGGCCGTTGATCGCATGATCCTCAGATCCTCGTGCCAAAACCCTGGCGCGGGCCGCGGCCGGCGACGGAGCAGCCCAGCATCAAGCTAACCAGCGTTTTGGGCAAAAAAAGGGCGCCTGCCCTTCGCCGCGGTAAAGCCTCGCGGGAAGCGGCAGGCGCACCTCCAACCCAATAGGAACCGATCGGTCAGTTGACCGACGTGATGGCGTTGCGGTTCTGCGCCCAGGCGGCCTCGTTGTCGCCGGGCACCGAGGGACGCTCCTTGCCGTAGCTGATGGTCGAGATGCGGTTGGCGGCGACGCCGAGCGCGACCAGCGCCTTCTTGGCGGCCGCGGCGCGACGCTCGCCAAGGGCGAGGTTGTATTCGCGCGTGCCCCGGTCGTCGCAATTGCCGGCGATCGTGACCGTCACGCTCGAGTACTTGTTGAGCCAAGCAGCCTGCTTCTCGAGCGTCTTCTGGCCCTCGGGCTTGATGTCGCTCTTGTCGAAGTCGAAGAAGATCCGGTCGCCGACAGTCTGCACCAGATCCTGCTCGCTACCCGGCTTGACCGTCGTCGCCGTCGTCGCGCCGGTGCCGGCACCGGTGGCAGCGCCCTTGTTTTCCGGAGTTTCAGCACAGGCGGCCACGAGCAGCACGGCCGCGAGCAGAGTCAAGGACCGAAGATTCATTTTATACTCCCTCGATAAGCCTGGGATTGCATTCATCGATGATTGCTAGGTGGGCGTGGCCCTGAGGCCCCACTCGCTCCGGCCGGCGTTCGCAGGCGTACGCCAGCCGCGGTCGGCGAAGCGGCGCGACTATACTTTTAAATATTCAGGGAAGCAAGGGGGACCACGCCGGATCGGACGCATCCTGCGGTGTAATCACCTCGCGCCGATTATACCCGGTCAGGTCGATCGTGTAGAGGCGGCTGGTGCTGCCACGCCCTTGCGCGTCAGCCGGCGTCTGGCGCGTGTACATGAGGACGCGGCCGTTCGGCGCCCAGGTCGGCCCCTCGACCAGAAAGCCCTGGTCGAGCAGTCGCTCACCCGACCCGTCAGGATGCATGACGCCGATGTAGAACTGACCGCCGGCGATCTTCGTAAAAGCGATGAGATCGCCGCGCGGCGACCACACCGGCGTGCCGTAGCGCGCGGTGCCGTCGAAGCTGATGCGGTGGATGTCGCTGCCGTCGGCGTTCATGATGTAGATCTGCTGCGAGCCGCCGCGGTCCGAGTTGAAGACGATCTGCTTGCCGTCGGGCGAGTAGCAGGGCGAGGTGTCGATCGAGGGGCTGTTGGTCACCTGGGTCGCCTGGCGCGTGCGCAGGTCGAGCGTGTAGATGTCGCTGTTGCCGTTGACGGCGAGGCTCATGATCACCTTGTTGCCGTCGGGCGAGAAGCGCGGCGCGAAAGTCATGCCGGGGAAGTCGCCCAGCACCTCCTGCTGGCCGGTGTCGATGTTGAAGAGATAGACGCGCGGCACGCGGCTGGCATAGGAAAGATAGGTGATCTCCTGCGTCGAGGGCGAGAAGCGCGGCGTCAGCACGAGCGCCCGCCCGTCGGTGAGAAAACGGTGGTTGGCGCCGTCCTGGTCCATGATGGCGAGCCGCTTGATGCGGTGGAGCTGGGGCCCGCTCTCGGAGATGTAGACGATGCGGGTGTCGAAATAGCCGTCCTCGCCGGTGATGCGCTTGTAGATGGCGTCGGCGATGATGTGGGCGATGCGCCGCCAATTCTGCTGCGTCGTGGTGTAGCGCAGGCCGGTGAGCTGCTGCTCCTGGAAGACGTCCCACAGCCGGAACTCGACCGCGAGGCGCCCGTCGCTCTGCACCTCGACATTGCCGGTGACCAGCGCCTGCGCGTTGATGACGCGCCAGTCGCCGTAGCTCGGCGGGACGCGCGTCGCCGCGTCCTTGTCGATGAAGGAGCGCGGGTCGAGAGGCTGGAACAGCCCCGAGCGTTCGAGGTCGGCGGAGATCACCTGGGTGATGTCGCTCGCCGGCTGCGCCGCCGCGTCGGTGCCGGCGAAGCCCGGTATGGCGATCGGCATCGGCTCGATCTTGCCGCGGGTGAGGTCGATGTGCAGCTCGGCGCGCGCGGCGCCCGGGACGGCGACGAGCGCCAGCGCGGCGAGAAGGAGGCGCAGGCCGGCGATGGGCGGCTTCAGGCTGATCATACGAAAACCTCAGAGATCCTTGGGGTCGAAGGTGATGGTGAAGGTCTGCCACTGGTCGTATTTGTCGGGCGGCAGCTTCAGCGGCTGGCAGTGCGGGTTGCGCAGCGCGCGCGCCGCCGAGTCGGCGGCGGCGCGGAAGAAGGGATCGTCGTTGCGCTCGGGATTGAGCTGCGTCGCCGACTGGACCGTGCCGTCGCGATTCATGTAGACGCGGAACTCCGGCGTCAGGTCCTTGGCGTCGCGCGCGCCGGCGGGCACGTTCCAGCATTGCTCGATCTGCTGCTTGACGACGTCGAGCTCGCTGGTAGTGAGCTGCGCGCCAAGCGGCGCGATCGGCTGCGCCGACGCCTTGGGCGGCACCGCCGCGACCTGCTTCTGCGGCTGGTCGACCGGGACGCGCGCGGGATCGCGCTTGGCAAGATTCTTCAGCAGCGCGTCGAGCGCGAGATCGTCGCTCTTCTTCTTCGGCGGCTGCGGCTTGGGC
>JASHTP010000139.1 GCA_030040495.1 Alphaproteobacteria bacterium | reverse complement strand
CGCCGCCGATTCCGGTGCGGCGCGGAATTTCGGCCGGCGATGCACCACCATGATCTTGTCGGCGACCTCGGCGAGCGAGATCGCCCAATCGACCGCGCTGTCGCCGCCGCCGGCGATGACGACGCGCTTGCCGCGGAAATCCTCGCGCCGCCGCACCAGGTAGAAGACGCTCTTGCCCTCGAACGCCTCGATGCCGTTGAGCGGCGGCCGGTTCGGTCCGAAGGCGCCGACGCCGGCGGCGATGATCACCGCGCGCGCCTCGATCGCGGTGCCGAGCGAGGTCTCGAGACGGAAGCCGCCTTGCGGCAGCGGCGCCAGCCGCTCTACCTGCTGCGCCAGGTGATAATGCGGGTGGAAGGGCGACGCCTGCTCGGCGAGCCGGTCGATGAGCGACGCGGCGTCGATCACGGGATGGCCGGGGATGTCGTAGATCGGCTTCTCCGGATAGAGCGCGGCGCATTGCCCGCCCAGCACGTCGAGCGCGTCGACGACGTGGCAGCCGAGCTTCAGCATGCCGCACTCGAAGATCGCGAAAAGCCCCACCGGCCCGGCGCCGATGATCGCCACCTCGCCCCGCTGCATCTCGCCCGCCATCGCCTCTCCCCGCCCGCAACCGGCGCTACCATGGCGATGCGACTGGCGCAGCGCAATTGCGATCTGCTAAGGCTCGAAGTCCTTCTCCGCCCTTCAGGGCGGAGAGGGGGTGGAAGAGCGGGGAGATGCACATGCTCGACGTCGCGATCATCGGGCTCGGCTGGTGGGGCCGGATCATTACCGGCACGCTGGCGGAAAGCGCCAAGCTGCGCGTCCGCCGCGCCGTCGACGCCGATCCCCAGGCGGCGCGCTGGGCGAGCGAGCGCGGCATCGCCGCCTCGACCGACTATGCCGACGCGCTCGCCGACCCTGCGGTGAAGGGCGTCGTGCTGTGCACGCCGCACAGCCTCCACACCGGCCAGATCGCCGCCGCGGCGGCGGCCGGCAAGCATGTCTTCTGCGAGAAGCCGCTGGCGCTGACGCGCGCCGATGTCGAAGCGTCGGTGCGGCGCTGCCGGGAGGCGGGCGTGGTGCTCGCGGTCGGCCATGAGCGCCGCTTCGAGCCGCCGATGCTGGAGGTGAAGCGCCTCGTCCGCTCGGGCGAGCTCGGCACCGTGCTGCAGATCGAGGCGAGCTTCAGCCAGGACAAGTTCCTGAGCCTGCCGCCGGCCAACTGGCGGCTCAGCGAGCGCGAGGCGCCGGCCGGCCCGATGACCGCCACCGGCATCCATCAGCTCGACCTCGCCGTCGGGCTGCTCGGCCCGGCCGAGCGCGCCTTCGCCAGCGTGCGCCGGCTCGGCAGCAACCTCGCCAATGGCGACACGCTGGGCGCGCTGGTCACCTTCAAGAGCGGCGCCAATCTGCTGCTCTCGGCGATCCTGGCGACGCCCTTTGCCGGGCGCTTCGCGGTCTATGGCAACGAGGGCTGGGTCGAGGTGCGCGACAAGGCGCATCCCGAGGCGCCGGAAGGCTGGGTGCTGACGCGCTGCCGCCGCCGCGGCAAGCCGGAGAGCCGCGACTATCCCGCCGCCGCCGCCGTCCGCGCCAATCTCGAAGCGTTCGCCGATGCGGCGGAAGGGCGCGCGCTCTATCCGGTGCCGGCGGCCGAGATGATCGCCAACATCGCCGCGCTGGAGGCGATCTTCCGCTCGGCGGCCAGCGGCACCGTCGAGCCGGTCTGACGCGCCGCCGCGGTTGCGGCGGGTCGCCCGGACGGGATACAAGGGGCGCCGTGGGTGCCGCTCCCTCCTTGGTCGTCGAGCTTCCGGACGAGGCCGCCACCGCCGGCCTGGCCGCGCGGCTGGCGGGGCGCGTGCGCCGGGGCGATGTCATCGGCCTGTCCGGCCCGCTGGGCAGCGGCAAGACCAGCTTCGCCCGCGCCTTCATCCGCGCCTACGGCACCGGCACGGAGGAGGTGCCGAGCCCGACCTTCACGCTGGTAGAAATCTATCCTTTCCCCGACCGGCCATCGATCTGGCATTTCGACCTCTATCGCCTGACCGCGCCGGAAGAGGCCTGGGAGCTCGGCATCGAAGAGGCCTGGAGCGACGGCATCAGCCTCATCGAATGGCCGGAGCGGCTCGGCGCCTTGCTGCCGCCGGAGCATCTGCTGCTGGCGCTCGCCGAAGGCGTCGATCCCTCGGTCCGGGTGGCGCGGCTCGCGGCGACGGCGGGCTGGGCCGGGCGGCTCGGCGGGCTTGCCGATGGCTGAGCGCATCGCGCTCATTGAGGGATTCCTCGCCGCCGCCGGCTGGAGCGACGCGGCACGCTGGAGGCTCGCCGGCGACGCCTCCTTCCGCCGTTACGACCGGCTCGAGCGCGGCGCAGCGCGCGCCGTGCTGATGGACGCGCCGCCGCCGCAGGAGGATGTGCGGCCATTCCTGGCGATCGCCCGGCTGCTGCAGGGGCTGGGCTTCAGCACGCCGTCGATCCTCGCCGAGGATGTGGCGGCGGGGCTGCTGCTGCTCGAGGATTTCGGCGACGCCACCTATACGCGCCTCCTGGCGCAAGGCGCCGAGGAGGCGCCGCTCTACGCGCTCGCCGTCGATCTCCTGATCGCGCTCCATCGCGCCTTCGATCCCGCCGCCTCGTCGGGCGTGCCGCCCTACGACGACGAGCGGCTGCTCGCCGAGGCGGCGCTGCTCGTCGACTGGTATCTGCCGGCCATTACCGGGACGCCGACCGAGCCGGCGCTGCGCGAGGAGTATCTGGCGCTCTGGCGCGATCTTCTGCCGGTGGCGCGCGCGGTGCCGTCGAGCCTGGTGCTGCGCGACTACCATGTCGACAATCTGATGCTGATCGAGGGCCGCGGCGGCCTCGCCGCCTGCGGCCTGCTCGACTTCCAGGATGCGGTGATCGGTCCCGTCACCTACGATCTGGTCTCGCTGCTCGAGGATGCGCGGCGTGACGTGCCGCCGGAGCTCGCCGCGGCGATGCGGCGTCGCTACCTCGACGCCTTCCCGGAGCTCGACCGCGACGCCTTCGCCGCCTCCTATGCCGTGCTCGGCGCGCAGCGCAATTGCAAGATCATCGGCATCTTCACCCGGCTCCTGGTGCGCGACGGCAAGCCGATCTACCTCCGGCACATCCCGCGCGTCTGGCGCCTCGTCGAGCAGGATCTGCGCCATCCCGTGCTGGCGCCGATGGCGCGCTGGCTCGACCGCCACATTCCGCGCGATCGCCGCCGCGTCCCGTTCGCGGGCTCGGCGGCATGAGCGTCGCGCTCGAGACCGGCATGGTGCTGGCGGCCGGGCTCGGGCTGCGCATGCGGCCGATCACCGACCGGCTGCCGAAGCCGCTGATCCCGCTCGCCGGCCGCACCTTGCTCGACCACGCCATCGATCGGCTCGAAGCCGCCGGCGTGGCGCGCGTCGTGGTCAATGCGCATTACAAGGCCGAGATGGTCGCGGAGCATCTCGCGGCGCGGCGCTCGCCGGCGATCACGCTGGTGCGCGAGGACGAGCTGCTCGAGACCGGCGGCGGCGTGCTTAACGCGCTGCCGCTGCTCGGCGAGCCCTTCTACGTGGTCAATTCCGACAGCTTCTGGCTCGACGGCAAGCGTTCGGCGCTGCTCCGCCTGGCGCGCGCCTTCGATCCCGCGCGCCACGACGCCGTGCTGCTGCTGCAGCGCACGGTGACGGCGCTGGGCTATGAGGGCCCCGGCGACTTCTTCGTCGATCCCCAGGGCCGCGTGCGCCGCCGGCGCGAGCGCGAGGTGGCGCCGCATCTCTTCGCCGGCGTGCAGCTGCTGTCGAAGCGGCTCTTCGCCGGCTGCATGCCGGGCAAATTCTCGCTCAACTCGCTCTACGACCGCGCCATCGAGAATGGCCGGCTCGTCGCCATCGTCCACGACGGCGAGTGGTACCATATCGGCACGCCGCTCGGCCTCGCGCTCGCCGAAGCCCGCCTCGCGGTCCATCGCACGGAGCGGTAGGCTCCGACGGGATGCGGCTCTTTACCATCGCCCCCGATCTGCCTTTTCTCGACGCGCTCGTCGCCGGATTGACGGCGCAGAGCGGCGGCGATCCCTTGGCGCTGGCGCGGCACACCGTCCTGCTGCCGACGCGGCGCGCGGCGCGCGCGCTCGGCGAGGCCTTCCTGCGGCGGAGCGACGGCAAGGCGCTGCTGCTGCCGCGGCTGGTGCCGGTGGGCGACGTCGATGCCGAGGAGCTGATGCTGCTTGCCGGCGAGGGCGACGCGCTTGGCGGCGTCGAGATCCCGCCTTCGGTGCCGGAGCTGCAGCGGCAGCTGCTGCTGACCAGGCTGGTGCTCGCCTGGGGCCGCGCCCGCGGCAGCGGCCCGCTGACCTCGGGCCAGGCGGCGCCGCTGGCGCGCGCGCTCGCGCGCTTCCTCGACGAGGTGCAGACCGAAGGCGGCGATTTCGCGCGGCTTTCCGAGCTGGTGCCGGCGAACTTCGCGCAGCATTGGCAGGAGGTGCTGCAGTTCCTCGCCATCGTCACCGAGCACTGGCCGCGCCACCTCGCCGAGATCGGTTGCCTCGATCCCGCGGCGCGGCGCAACGCGGTGCTCGCGGCGCAGGCCGAGGCCTGGCGGCGGAATCCGCCCGCCGATCCCGTCATCGCCGCGGGCCTGACCGGCGGCGTCGCCGCGGTCGCCGATCTCCTGGCGGTGGTGGCGCAGCTGCCGCAAGGCGCGGTGGTGCTGCCGGGGCTCGACCGCCCGCGCGTCGCCGCGGACTGGGACGGCATCCTCGCCGATCCCGCCCATCCCCAGCATCTGCTGGCGCGGCTGCTGCAGCGGCTCGACATCGAGCCGGCGGCGGTGCGGGACTGGCCGGGGCTGCTCTCCCCGGAGGAGAAGGGGAGAGCGGCGCGGCGGCGGCTCGTCGGCGAGGCGCTGCGCCCGGCGAGCGAGAGCGATCGCTGGCGGGCGGTCGAGGGCATCGACGAAGCGGCGCTCGCCGGGCTGATGCGGCTCGATTGCGCCGGCCCGCAGGAAGAGGCGACCGCGATCGCGCTGCTGCTGCGCGAGGCGCTGGAGGATCCGGGCCGCACCGCCGCGCTGGTGACGCCCGACCGCGGCCTCGCGCGCCGCGTCGCCGCGGAGCTCAGGCGCTGGGGCATCGAGATCGACGATTCCGCCGGCGCGCCGCTCGACCAGACC
>JASHTP010000138.1 GCA_030040495.1 Alphaproteobacteria bacterium | reverse complement strand
ATCGCGGCGATCGAGCGCGGCGATTACGATCTCCTGCTCATGGACGTGCAGATGCCGGAGCTCGACGGCGTCGCCGCCACGCAGCGCATCCGCGCGCTCGGATCGGAGAAGGCGGGCCTGCCGATCGTCGCGATCACCGCCCACGCCATGGCCGGCTCGCGCCAGGAATATCTCAACAGCGGCATGAACGACTACGTCTCGAAGCCGTTCGAGCTCGAGGAGCTGCTGAAGGTGGTGTCGCGCTGGACCGGCGTCGCCCCGACGCGCCGGCGCAAGGGCGCGCTGGCGAAGCCGGAGCCGCCGGCCATCCACGACGAGCGCCGGCTGTCGGAGCTCGAGCAGATCATGCCGAAGCGCGAGTTCGAGGCGCTGGTGCGCTCCTGGGTCGCGGCCACGTCGGCGCGGCTCGACCGCATCGAGTCCCATACCGGCAGCGGCAATCTCTCCGGCGCGCAGCAGGACGCGCACGACCTCGCCAGCAGCTCCGGCAACATGGGCGCGGCACGGCTCGAGGCGCTCGGCCGCTCGCTCGAGCGCGCCTGCCGCGCCGGCGACGTCGCCGGCGCCCGCGCGCTGGCGATCGAGCTGCGCGCCGCCTTGCGTCCCTCGCTCGACGCGGTCACCACGCGCTTTCTCCACCGCGAGCCGGCCGCGGCCGGAACCGCGCCATGAGCGCCGCCGGCAACCGCCAGTCGATCCTCGGCGTCGACGACGATATCGACCAGCTCATCGTGCTGCAGACGCATCTCGACGCCGTCGGCTATACCTTCTTCGGCGCGACCAGCGGCGAGGAGGCGCTGAAGCTCGCCCGCAAGGTCGCGCCGCGGCTCATCATCCTCGATGTCATGATGCCCGGGATGGACGGGTACGAGACCTGTCGGCGGCTGCGTCTCGACGCCGCCTTCGCCAAGGTGCCGATCCTGCTGCTGACCGCCCATCATACGCAAGCCGACGTGCTGAAGGCGAAGGCGGTCGGCGCCAACGACTTCATCGTCAAGCCGTTCGACGCCGGCCAGCTCGACGCGCGCCTGCGCCACTGGCTCAGTCATCCCGTCGCCGGCGGCAAGTGAGCCAGGCCGCCGCGTCCGCGCTCAGCTCGCCTTCACCTGGACATAGCTCCCCGGCGCGTCCTCGATCGGCTTGAGCTTGCCGTCGCCGGGCTTGCGCGCCGGCACCTCGCCGCCCGAATAGCGCGCGATCCACTTCTCCCAGCTCGGCCACCAGCTGTCATTGACGTATTTGGCGCCCTTGAGCCAGGCGTCCGGCGTCTTCGGCACCTTGGCGCTGTCCCAGTGGCCGTACTTGCCCTGGCCGGGCGCATTGACCACGCCGGCGATGTGGCCGGAAGCGGCGAGGCAGAACCGCACCGGGCCGCCATAGAGCTGCGTCGCGGCATAAGTGGATTTCCACGGCGCGATGTGGTCCTCCTTGGTGGAGAGCAGGAAGCTCGGCACCTTGACCGCGCGCAGATCGATCGGCACGCCGCAGAGCGAGATGCCGCCGGGGACGACGAGCTTGTTCTCCTGATACATGTTGCGGAGATAGAAGCTGTGCATCGTCGCCGGCATGCGCGTCGAATCGCTGTTCCAATAGAGCAGGTCGAACGGGAAGGGATCCTTGCCCAGCAGGTAGTTGTTGACCACGAACGACCAGATGAGATCGTTGGCGCGCAGCATGTTGAAGGTCGTCGCCATGTCCGAGCCTTCGAGATAGCCCTGCGCCCGCATGCGCTCCTCGAGCGACTGGAGCTGGTCCTCGTCGATGAAGACGGAGAGCTCGCCCGGCTCGGCGAAGTCGGTGAGCGCGACGAAGTAGGTGGCGCTCTTGAAGCGCTCGTCGCCCTTCACCGCCATGTAGGCGAGCGTCGCCGCCAGCAAGGTGCCGCCGAGGCAGTAGCCGATGACGTTGGCCTCGCGCTCGCCGGTCGCCCGCTCGATCGCGTCGAGCGCGTCGAGCGGCCCTTCCAGCATGTAGTCGTCGAAGCGCTTCTGCGCGAGCCCCTCGTCCGGATTCACCCAGGAGATGACGAAGACGGTATGGCCCTGGTCGACCGCCCACTTGATGAAGGAATTCCGCGGCCGCAGGTCGAGGATGTAGAATTTGTTGATCCAGGGCGGGATGATCAGCAGCGGCCGGCGCTTCACCCGCTCGGTCGAAGGCTCGTACTGGACGAGCTGCATCAGGTCGTTCTGATAGACGACCTTGCCGGGGGTGACGGCGATGTTCTCGCCGACCTTGAAGGCGTCGAGGTCGGTCATCTTGATCATCAGCCGGCCCTTGCCGCGCTCGAGATCGTCGAGCAGGTGCTTCAGGCCGGTGACGAGGTTCTCGCCGCCGCTCTCGATGGTGGCGCGCAGCACCTCGGGATTGGTCAGCGCGAAATTCGACGGCGCGATCGCGTCGACGAACTGCCTGGTGTAGAAGTCGACCTTGCGCGCCGTCCGCTCGTCGAGCCCCTGGACCTCCTTGACCGTGCTCTGCAGCCAGCGCGCGGTGAGCAGGTAGCTCTGCTTGATGAAATCGAACAGCGTGCCGTCGCTCCAGGCGACGTCCTTGAAGCGGCGATCGTTGGGATCGGGCTCCGCCATCGACTCCGCCTTGCCGCCGAGGAAGCGCTCGGCGGTGCGTCGCCACAGCGTCATGTAGTCCTGCCACAGCGAGACCTGCGCCTGCACCAGCTTGCCGGGATTGGCCATCATCCGGCTGGTCATCTCGAGGAAGGCGCTGGCGATGTTGAGCGGGTCGGCCATGCCGGCGGCGCCGCCGGACTGGCGCGCCAGGAAGTCGAGGACGAGGCGCCGGCTGCGCTCGGCGATCTCGGCCAGGTCGCGCGACCATTGCACGGGGTCGGGGAGCTTGGGAGGCGGAGGTTCTGCCATTCCTTGGTTCCTGGCGCCGCCAAAACGCGTTCATCCCGATTATTGATGACGGCCGGAAGGCGTTCTAATACACCAGCAGCCTGGCGATTGCAGCGTCGATATCGGGAAAACCCCCGGCGTCGCCACGGGAGAATGTGCGGCGATGCGCCAGTCAAGGATGCCGGGAGTGTGGAAAAAAATCAATGATTCCCGGGCGTTGGTCCTTATGGCGGTGCTCGCCGGACTGACCGGCTGCTCGTGGGTCCCGGATTATGCGAACCCCATCGAGTGGTTCCGCGACGCCACTGGCGCCTCGAAGAGCGATGCCGCCGAGCAGGGCCAGCGCAACGCCCAGAACCTCGAGGCCGGCAACGAGGAGCCCTATCCCAACCTGGCCACCGTGCCGCCGCCGCCCGACCGGGCGATGAGCCATGTCGATCTCGAAAAGCTGCAGAAGGGCCTAGTCGCCGATCGCGCCAACGCCAGATACAGCGAGACGCAGCTGAGCGAGGGAAACAGCGTGCCGCCGCTGCCCGGCGAAGAGCCGCCGGTGGCGATGGCCCCGCCCTTGACCAGCGCGCCGGCCGGCACGACG
>JASHTP010000137.1 GCA_030040495.1 Alphaproteobacteria bacterium | reverse complement strand
CCGCATCGCCCAGCGCCGCCCCGGCGGTCTCGGCCAGTTCCGGCTGTCGAACGGCAGCGGCGCCGAGCTGCCGCCGACCGACGCCTTGGCGGCGGAAGAGTTCCTCGCCGCCGCCGAGCTCGACGGCGAGCGCCGGGTGGCGCGCATCTTCCTCGCCGCGCCGCTCGCCCGCGCCGAGATCGAGGAGGATTTCGCCGCCGCGATCGAGACCGTCGAGACCGTCGAGTGGGACGATCGCGAGCAGGCGGTGCTGGCGCGCCGGCAGCAGCGCCTCTTCGCGCTGGTGCTGAAGGACGAGCCGATGGCTCATCCGCCGCCCGAGCGCGTCGCCGCCGCCATGCTCGCCGGCATCCGTGCGCTCGGACTCGCCGCTTTGCCCTGGCGCCGCGAAGCGGAGAGCCTGCGCCAGCGCGTGCTCTTCCTGCGCCGGCTCGAAGGCGACGCCGCCTGGCCGGACCTCTCCGACGCGGCGCTCCTCGCCGATCTCGAGCGCTGGCTCGGTCCCTATCTCGGCGGCATCACCCGTCGCGGCCAGCTCGAGCGGCTCGATCTCCTGGAGATCCTGCGGGGCGGGCTGAGCTTCGAGCAGCAGCGGGCGCTGGATCGGCTCGCGCCGGCGCAGCTCACCGTGCCGAGCGGCTCGCGCCTGCCGATCGATTATTCGGGCGAGGTGCCGGTGCTCGCGGTGCGGCTCCAGGAGATGTTCGGCGCGCGCGAGACGCCGTCGATCGCCGGCGGCCGCGTGACGCTGTTGCTGCACCTGCTGTCGCCGGCGGGGCGGCCGCTGCAGGTGACGCGCGACCTTGCCGGCTTCTGGCGCGGCAGCTATCCCGCGGTGCGCGCCGAGATGCGCGGCCGTTATCCTAAGCACCCCTGGCCCGAGGATCCGCTGGCCGCGCCGCCGACGGCGCGTGCCAAGCGGAAGGTGCGCTAGCCCGCCCGGTTCTGCTGTCGCGATCGCTGCGTCATCGCTGTCGTCGCCGCGGACGAATTCCCTGCGGGAATTCGCCGCTCACTCGTCGATCTGGGCGCCGTTCTCCCAGAAGGGATAAGGCCCGGCATAGTCGCCGATGACGGCGGTGTGGCTCACCATGCCTCCTTCCGGCCGGCAGAGATGAAGCTGATAGCCGGGCGGCTCCATGACGAAGACCGAGGGCCCGTTCGGGCTGAGATCGAGCGCCACCTGATGCGCCGTGCTCGGCGCGGTGCTGACGATGGCGTGACCGCCGACGCGGGCTTGGATCGAGCGGTGGAGATGGCCGCAGAGCACGCGCTCGACCTGGGCATGCCGCGCCAGCAGCTCGGCGAACTTGTCGGCGCCGTCGCAGCCGATCCGGTCCATATGGGCGATGCCGGTGGCGAAAGGCTGATGATGCATGATGATCAGGGTCGGCCGGTCCGGCGCGGCGGCGAGCGTGCGGTCGAGCCATTGCAGCCGCTCGTCGCAGAGACGGCCGCCGGATGCGCCGGGGATCACCGTGTCGAGGGCGACGAGGCGCACCGGCTGATCTTCGACGGTGTAGTTGAGAAAGCCCGAGGCCGGCAGGTAGCCGTCGCCGCGGAAGGCGCGCCGCATCGCCTCGCGCTCGTCGTGATTGCCGGGAATGAGGTAGACCGGCTTGTCCAGCGGCGCCAGCAGCTCGCGCAGCAGCGCGTATTCCTCCGGTCGGCCGAAATCGGTGAGGTCGCCGGTGCCGACGACGATGTCCGGCGCGGGGTCGAGCGCGGCGACGGCGGCGACCGCCGCGGCGAGGCAGGAGGCGGTGTCGACGACGCGATAGGCGATCTTGCCGCGGGCCTTGATGTGGAAGTCGGTGATCTGCGCGATGAGCATCGGAGCCTCACAACGAGAGGAACGCCTCCGCGGCCACCCTGAGATGGGCAGTGTCGCCGGGCCTGAAAAGCTGCCGCCCGCTCCCCTTGACGATGATCGGCGCCTTGCCGACGCCGCCGACCGAGAAACGGGTGCCGTCGCCCCAAAACATCGCCGCTGCGGCCGATCTCGTCAATCGCGCCTATTCCAGCGGGCCGCCGTGCCAGGACGGACTTCGGCCGGCCGAGAGCGTCCGCGAGGTATGGCATTCGCCCTCCGTCGGGCCTAAGGTTCGGCCCCTTCGGCGCGGCAGCAGCTGGCGCGGCCCGACGGCGGATCACGGAGTCATGACGCAAACCACGGTGAACGGCAGCTCCCCGGCATCGGCCAAGATGCGCCAGGGCCTGATCATCGGGGCGCTCGGCGTCGTCTATGGCGACATCGGTACCTCGCCGCTCTACACCATGAAGCAATGTTTCGACGATGTCAGGAACGTCAACCAGACCGCCGTCCTCGGCATTCTGTCGCTGATCGCTTGGGCGCTGTTCATCGTCGTCACCCTCAAATACGTCATCGTCATCATGCGCGCCGACAACCGCGGCGAGGGCGGCATCCTGGCGCTCACCGCGCTGGCGCTGCGCGCCACCAAGCGCGGCTCGCCCGCCTATGGCTGGATCCTGGCCGCCGGGCTCATCGGCGCCGCCCTCTTCTACGGCGACGGTGTCATCACCCCGGCGATCTCGGTGCTCTCGGCCGTCGAAGGCCTCAAGGTGGAGACGCCGCTCTTCGACCCCTACGTCCTGCCGATCACCATCGTGCTGCTCGGCGCGCTCTTCATGCTGCAGCGCGGCGGCACGAACCGGGTCGGCGGCTTCTTCGGGCCGGTGACGGCGGTCTGGTTCATCGTCATCGCCGTGCTCGGCGGCATCGAGATCGTCCAGGATCCGCGAACGCTGCTCGCGCTCAACCCGCTTTACGGGCTGCGCTTCTTGCTCGTCGACCCGGCCCGCGGCTTCGTCCTGCTGGGCGGCGTCGTGCTCGCGGTCACCGGTGCCGAGGCGCTTTATGCCGACATGGGCCATTTCGGCGCGCAGCCGATCCGGCGCGCCTGGCTCTATTTCGTCTTCCCGGCGCTGCTGCTCAACTATTTCGGCCAGGGCGCGCTGCTGCTGTCGGCGCCCGACGCCGCGGCGGTCCGGCGCGTGCTCGAAAACCCGTTCTATCGCCTGGCGCCCGGCTGGGCGCTCCTGCCGCTGGTGGTGCTCGCCTCGGCGGCGACCATCATCGCCTCCCAGGCGGTGATCTCCGGCGCCTACTCGATCACGCGCCAGGCGGTGCAGCTGGGATATCTGCCGCGGCTCGAGATCCGCCACACCTCCGAGCAGGAGATCGGCCAGATCTACGTGCCGCGGATCAACATCCTGCTGCTCGTCGCCGTGGTCGGGCTGGTGCTGGGCTTCCGCTCCTCCGATAATCTCGGTGCCGCCTACGGCATCGCCGTCACCGGCACGATGACCATCACCACCATGCTCGCCCTCGTCTACATGTACGGGGTGCGCCACTGGAATCCGGCCCTGGCGGCGCTGCTGTTCGGCTTTTTCCTCACCGTCGACCTCGCCTTCTTCGGCGCCAACATGCTGAAGGTCGCGGAAGGCGGCTGGTTCCCGCTGGTGGTGGCCGCGATCGTCTACATGGCAATGACCACCTGGCGCTCCGGCCGCCGACTGCTGCAGCGCGAGCGCGAGCGCGACGCGCTGCCGCTGGCGACCTTCATCGCCACCCTGCGCCCGGACCGGCCGCTGCGCGTGCCCGGCACGGCCGTGTTCATGACCGGCAACATCACCGTCGTGCCCAACGCGCTGCTGCACAACCTGAAGCACAACAAGGTGCTGCACGATCGGGTCGTGCTCATGACGGTGCAGACCGAGGACATTCCCTATGTCGGCGACGAGCAGCGCCTCGAGGTGTGCCACCTCGACCAGAACTTCCACACCATCACGGTTCATTACGGCTTCATGGACCAGCCCAACATCCCGCGCGCGCTTGCCCAGTGCCGCGCCATGCAGTTCCACTTCAACCTGCTCGAGACTTCGTTCTTCGTCGGTCGCGAGAAGCTGGTCGCGGGCAGCCGCACGCGCCTCTGGCGCTGGCGCAAGCGGCTCTTCATCTTCCTCTCCAACACCATGCTCGACGCGACCGAGTTCTTCCGCATCCCCACCAACCGGGTGATCGAGCTCGGCGGCCAGATCGAGCTCTGAGCGCGGCCACACGGTCATTTCAGCCATGCGCCGCGGCGGCTTGGCGGGTAGGTCGCGGTCTGCCTAGAGTGGCCGGCCATCGCCGATCCGACCCCGGACCCTGCCCGCCATGTCCCGCCTCGTCGCCAAACTCGCCGCCGGACGCCTGCATTACGGCTGGGTCGCCGTCGGCGTGACCTTCCTCACGCTACTCGTGGCGGCCGGCGTCCGGTCGGCCCCGGGCGTCCTCATCGTGCCACTCGAGCAGGAGTTCGGCTGGAGCCGCGCCGCCATCGCGCTGCCGATTTCCATCGGCCTGCTGCTTTACGGCATCATCGGCCCGTTCTCGGCCGGCTTCGTCGACCGCTTCGGGCTGCGCGCGGTGATGCTGGCGGCACTGATGCTGTTCGGCGCCGGCTTCGGCCTCACGCCGCTGGCGGGCAGCTCCTGGACGCTGATGCTGCTCTGGGGGGTGCTGGTCGGCAGCGGCACCGGCATGACCGCGATGGTGATGGGGGCGATCGTCGCCGGCCGCTGGTTCCTTGCCCGCCGCGGGCTGGTGATGGGCCTGCTCACCGGCAGCGCCGCCGCCGGCCAGCTCGTCTTCATGCCGTTGCTGGCCAATCTCGCGGTCGCGTTCGGCTGGCGCAGCGCGGTGCTCGTCGCCTGCGGCATCGTCCTCGCCATGGTGCCGATCGTCGCGCTGCTGATGCGCGACCGTCCGGCCGATGTCGGACTCTTGCCCTACGGCCAGGCGAAAGGCACGCCGGATGTCGCCCCGCGGCCCGCCGGCAACCCTTTCGCCGTCGCCTTCGCGGCGCTCGGCCGCGGCGTCGTCTCGCGCGATTTCTGGTTGCTGTCGGGCAGCTTTTTCGTCTGCGGCGCCAGCACCATCGGCCTCATCGGCACGCATTTCATCGCCGCCTGCGTCGATCACGGCATTCCCGAGGCGACCGCCGCCGGCATGCTCGCTGCCATGGGCGTGTGCAACTTCCTCGGCACCACCGCCTCGGGCTGGCTCTCGGACCGCTTCGATAGCCGCTACCTGCTGTTCTGGTATTACGCGTTGCGCGGCCTGTCGCTGCTGTTCCTGCCCTACGCCTTCGACCTCTCGCTTTGGGGCTTGGCGCTGTTCGGATTGTTCTACGGCCTCGACTGGATCGCCACCGTGCCGCCGACGGTGCGGCTCACCGCCAACGCCTTCGGCATCGAGAGCGCCGGCCTGATGTATGGCTGGATCACCCTCACCCACCAGCTCGGCTCCGCCACCGCCGCCTATGGCGGCGGCCTCGTCCGCACGCTGCTCGGCAACTACAACGCGGCCTTCCTCTTCGCCGGGCTGATGTGCCTTGGCGCCGCCCTCATCGTGCTGGCGGTCACCGCGCCGCAGCGCCCAGTGTGGGCCGAAGCCGCGGGTTAGTGCTCCCCGCCGCCATGCGCGGGCGTGGTGCGCAGCGGCAGTTCGCGCAGGAAGGCCGAGATCAGCACGCTCAGGGCCAGCATCGCCGCGCCGATGGCGAAGACGAGGTGGAAGGCGCCGACGAGCGCGGGGACGAGCAGCGCATGCTGCTGCGCCGGCAGCCGCGCCGCCGCGTCGGGGCCGCTCTGCAGCAGCGCGGCGCCGGGCACGCCGCCGGCGGCGGCGAGA
>JASHTP010000136.1 GCA_030040495.1 Alphaproteobacteria bacterium | reverse complement strand
GGAATTCGTCGAAGCGCTCGACCACGGCGGCGGCGAGCGCTTCGAGCGCCGCGGCGCGCGCGCCCGGCACCAGGGCGAGAAAGCGGCCGATCCGCTTCAGCGCCAGCGCCGGCGCCGTCACCCTCGGCGTGCGGCGGGCGAATTCCTCGAGCGCGCGGTCGAGCCCGTCGGCGCTCTTTCCCGGCGCCAGGCGGAAGGGCGGCTTCAGCGTCGCATGCAGCCCGTAGCGCCGCGGCTCCGCGGTCGCCGCCTCGAGCTCGGCCGCATCGAAGCCGGGCAGGGCCGGGCGTTCGATCGCGCCGTCGCGTTCGGCGCCGCGGCCGAGCCAGGCTTCGCCGATCTCGGCCAGTGGCGAGCGCGCCGGCGGCGCCCAGTAAATGGCGTATCGGTGCATCGCGCCTACATTCTCTGCGACAGTGTGTCTCGAAAGAGTCTCTGAAAGATCACGCGAACGCAACGCCGCCGGCGTAGAAGCCCTCTCTCACGAGCCTTGCGCCGACGGCGACATCCGCCGGCGATGTTAGTCGACTGAAGGGGGAAGGGGAGCATGAAAAACCGAATTCGTTCCGCGGCCTTGGCGGGCGCGGCGGTGGGCGCGCTGGTGACCGCGGCGCCGGCGGCGCAAGCGGCGAGCGCCGATTGCCCGAACGGCGGCGTCGTGCGCTTCGGAGTCGAGCCCTATGACACCGCGCCGAAGCTGGTGCCGATCTACGAGCATATTGGCAAGCTGATCGCGCAGAAGCTCGGCTGCGAGGTCAAGGTCTACGTCACCACCAGCTACAACGCCGAGATCGAGGCGATGCGCAGCGGCAAGCTCGAGGCCGGCGAGTTCGGCCCGCTCGGCTACGTCCTTGCCCATCAGGTGGCCAAGGCCGAGGCGGTGGCGACCTTCGCCGACGCCGACAACAAGCCCGACACCTATTGGGCGAGCCTCGTCACCTGGCCGGGTTCCGGCATCAA
The DNA here is from genome assembly GCA_030040495.1 of Alphaproteobacteria bacterium. Lineage (GTDB taxonomy): Bacteria > Pseudomonadota > Alphaproteobacteria > ATCC43930 > CGMCC-115725 > DAHUYF01. Next base: position 2,366 of record JASHTP010000136.1, on the reverse strand, counting down.
GCAGGTCTCGGACATCCGCGGCCATTCCTTCGCCTTCTCCGATCCCGCCTCGACCTCGGGCCATCTCTTCCCGGCCTACGGACTGCGCAAGGGCGGCATCGATCCCGACAAGGACATCCGCGCCATCTATGCCGGCAGCCACACCTCGTCCTTCGAGGCGCTCTACAACCACAAGGTCGATGCCGGCGAGCTCAACAGCGAGCAGCTCGAATCGGCGAAGCAGCGCGGCCACTACAAGGAAGGCGACCTGGTCTTCCTTTGGAAGTCGGATCCGATCCCGATCGACCCGATCACGGTGCGCGGCGATCTGCCGGCCGGCTTCAAGCAGCGGCTCGTCGCGGTGCTGCAGAACCTCGATCTCTCGCAGCTGCCGGCGGCCGACCGCAAGATCATGGGCGTGCACGGGCTGCGCACGGTGCCGCAGAGCGATGCCTCGTTCAACGGCATCCGCGATCTCGTCAAGACGCTCAACATCGACCTCAACAAGCTGAGCTGAGCCGTCATGCCGGAGAGCGGGAGGGGCGCGGTCATGCTCGAGGTGCGCGGCCTCTCGCACCGGTATCCCAACGGCACGGAGGCGCTGGCCGAGTTCGACGTCTCGGTCCGCGCCGGCGAGCTGGTCATCGTCCTCGGCGGCAACGGCAGCGGCAAGACCACCTTGCTGCGCTGCATCGCCCGCGCCCTCGACCCCGCCGCCGGCGCGGTGCGGGTGAACGGCACCGACCTGACGCGGCTTTCCGGCGAGAAGCTGCGGCGGGCGCGGCTCGACCTCGCCGTCATTTCGCAGCACGCGGCGCTGGTGCGCCGGCGCTCCGTGCTCGCCAACGTCGCCACCGGCGCGCTCGGCCGCCACGCCACGCTGTGGACGGCGCTGGGCGGGCTGCCGGCCGGCGAGCTCGAGGCCGCGCACCGCCATCTCGCCGAGGTCGGGCTCGACCATCTGGCGCGGCAGCGGGCGGGCACGCTTTCGGGCGGCCAGGCGCAGCGCGTAGCCATCGCCCGGGCGCTGGCGCAGCATCCGCGCGTGCTGCTCGCCGACGAGCCGGTGGCGAGCCTCGATCCCGAGGCGGCCGAGGACATCATGCGCCTGTTGCGCCGGCTCGCCGCCGAGGAGCACCTCGCCGTGCTCTGCGTGCTGCATCAGGTGGAGCTCGCCTATCGCTATGCCGACCGCGTCGTCGGCATCCGCGCCGGGCGCGTCGCCTTCGACCTGCCCTGCGCCGAGGTGTCGCGCGAAGCGGTCCACCGCCTCTATCTCAGCGAGGCGGCATGATCGGCGGCGCGGTGCCGCAGCAGGGCAAGCTCGTGGCCGGCGGCGCCTCCGCCATGCTCGCCAGCGCGGCGCGGCTCGCGGTGCTGCTGGCGGTGCTGCTGATCATCGTCCAGGCGCTCATCGTCGTCCAGGCGCGGCCGCAGGATCTCATCACCGGCATCCACGGCATGGCCGACATCATCCGCCGCGCCACGCCGCCCGATTTCTCGCACATCGACGACACGTTCTGGCCGGCGCTGGAGACCATCGACATCGCCATCTTCGGCACCATCGCTGGCATCATCATGGCGCTGCCGCTCGCCGTGCTCGCCGCCGCCAACGTCACGCCGTCGCGGCCCTTCTACTATGCGGCGCGCGGTCTCATCGGCTTCACCCGCTCGGTTCCGGACCTGGTCTGGGCGCTCTTCTTCGTCACCGCCGTCGGGCTCGGGCCCTTTCCCGGCGGGCTCGCGCTGGCGGTCCATTCGATCGGCATGCTCGGCCGGCTCTTCGCCGAGACCATCGAGCACATGGACATGGCGCCGATCGACGCGCTGGCGCTCACCGGCGCGCGGCGGCTGCAGATCTTCACCCACGGCGTGGTGCCGTCGGTGCTGCCCTCGCTGCTCGGCATCAGCCTCTACCGCCTCGACGAGAACATCCGCTCGTCGCTGGTGCTGGGCTTCGTCGGCGCCGGCGGCATCGGCTTCCAGCTGCTGACGGCGATGAACCTCTTCCAGTACCGCGAGGTCTCGCTGCTGCTGATCGTCACCTTCGTCATCGTGCTCGGCGCCGAGCGCCTCTCCGCCGCGCTGCGCCAGAAGCTCGCTTAGGGGCTGGTCGAAGATTTGGCGCGGAGGCCGCCAAGGATGCGCAAAGGACGCGGAGGAAATTCTATTCTTCTTCCCATCCTCCGCGCATCCTCTGCGCTGAAGTGTTTCTCAGGATTCCGCCACCACCATCTGCACGCGGTCGCCGGCGAAGACGGTGAGCGAGCGCTGGATCGGCGTTCCCGCCGCGTCGACATTGACCGCCTCGGACTGCAGCACCGGCCGCGCCGCCGGCTGGCCGAGATGCCGCGCCTCGCGCTCGCTCGGCAGCCGCGCCAGCAGCC
>JASHTP010000135.1 GCA_030040495.1 Alphaproteobacteria bacterium | reverse complement strand
CAGCGATAGGCGACGCCGCCCGGCGCCTTGTTGGAATAGACGCCGTCCACCGTCAGATGCGCGACCGGGATGTCGTAGGAGCCGGTGCAGATGCTGAAGAAGCCGGCCGGGTACTTGGTCGGATCGGCGCAGGCGTCGAAGGCGCCGTGGTCGGCGAGCACGTGGCAGCGCAGCGCGGTGATCCTGCCGTCCTTGGTCGCGGCGATCTCGCCGGTCATGTGGTAGTCGCGCGCGAAGGCGGTGGCGATCAAATTCTCCATCCGGTCCTCGACCCACTTGACCGGCACGCCGGTGACGATCGAGGCGACGATGGCGCAGATATAGCCGGGATAGACGCCGACCTTGTTGCCGAAGCCGCCGCCGATGTCGGGCGAGATGATGCGGATCTTGTGCTCGGGGATGCCGGAGATGAGCGAGGCGACGGTGCGCACCGCGTGCGGCGCCTGGAAGGTGCCCCAGACGGTGAGATGGCCGTTGATCTTGTCCATCGAGGCGACGCAGCCGCAGGTCTCGAGCGGGCAGGGATGGACGCGCTGATAGACGATGCGCTCGGTCACCATCACCTCGGCCTTGGCGAGCGCCTTGGCGGTGGCGTCGGCGTCGCCCACCTCCCAGGTGAAGATGTGGTTGTAGTGCTTGCGCTTGCCGTGCGCGCCTTCGGTCTTGCCGTGGAGGTCGTCGCGCAGCTCCGGCGCGCCGGGCGCCATCGACTTGGTCGGGTCGTTGATCGCCGGCAGCTCCTCGTACTCGACCTCGATGAGCTCGACCGCGTCGGCGGCGATGTAGCGGTCCTGCGCCACGACGAAGGCGATCTCCTGGCCCTGGAACAGTACCTTCTCGTCCGCCAGCACCGCCTGCACGTCGCCGGCGAGCGTCGGCATGTAGTGCAGCTTGAGCGGCTTCAGCTCGGCGGCGGTGAGCACCGCGACCACGCCGGGCAGCGCCAGCGCCGCGTCCTTCTTGATCGATTTGATGCGGGCATGGCCGTATTGCGAGCGCACGAAGTCGCCGAACAGCATGCCCGGCAGCTTGATGTCGTCGACATAGTTGCCCTTGCCCTGGGTGAAGCGGGCGTCCTCGACGCGCTTCCTCTTGGTGCCGAGCCCTTCGAGCTTCTGGGTGCGCGCTTCGGCGGTTTCGACGGCGGCGCTCATTCTGCGGCCTCCTTGGCGACGCTCAGGCGCTCCGCGGCGGCGCGGATCGCCTTGACGATGTTCTGATAGCCGGTGCAGCGGCAGAGATTGCCGGAGATGCCGGCGCGGATCTCCGCCTCGCTCGGGTTCGGGTTCTCCTGCAGCAGCCGATAGGCGCGGGTGATCATGCCCGGCGTGCAGAAGCCGCACTGCAGGCCATGATGCTCGCGGAACGCCTCCTGCAGCGGATGGAGCGTGCCGTCGGCGGCGGCGAGGCCTTCGACGGTGGTGACCGTGCCGCCATTGGCCTGCGCCGCGAAGACAGTGCAGGACTTCACCGATTTGCCGTTGAGATCGACGGTGCAGGCGCCGCAATGGCTGGTGTCGCAGCCGATATGCGGGCCGGTGAGCCTGAGCTCCTCGCGCAGCAGATGGATGAGCAGCAGGCGCGGCTCGGCCAGGGCCTCGACGGCCCGGCCGTTGACCGTGAGCTTGAGGTGGATCTTCGACATTGGGGCTCCCTTGCGGTCAGGCGGCGCGCTCTTTGGCGCGCAGGATGGCGCGGCGGACCATGATGCCGGCGACATGGGTGCGGAAATCGGCCGGGCCGCGCTGGTCGGCGGCGGGCTGGGCGAGCGCGGTCGCCTGGCGCACCGCCGCGACGATGGCGGTGCCGTCGAGGCGGGTGCCGACCAGCGCCTGTCCCGCGGTGGCGGCGAAGAGCGGCGTCGGCGCCACGTTGGTGAGCGCGATCGCCGCGTCGGTGCAGTTCCCCTGCGCCAGCGTCAGCACCACGGCGGCGGCGGCGGTGGCGTAGTCGCCGACCTTTCGCTTCTGCTTCTCGTAGGCATAGCCCTGGCCGCCGGGCGGCAGCGGCACCACCGCCGCGGTCAGGATCTCGCCCGGCGCCAGCGCCGTCTCGAAGCTGCTGCGGTAGAAGTCGCGGGCGCCGACCTCGCGCTCGCGCGTCGGCCCCTTGAGCCGGTAGCGCGCGCCCAGCGCCATCATCACCGCCGGCATGTCGTTGCCGGGGTCGCCATTGGCGAGGTTGCCGCCGACGGTGCCGAGCGCCCGCACTTGCGGGTCGGCGATCTGCAGCGCCGCCTCGCGCAGGATCGGGCATTTCGCCGCGATGAGCGCCGAGGCGATCACCTCCTGCTGCGTCGCCATCGCGCCGATGACCAGGCTCTGACCGTCGATGCGGATCGGGCGCAGCTCGGCCAGATCCTGGAGATCGACGAGATGCTGCGGCGCCGCTAGGCGCAGCTTCATCATCGGGATCAGGCTGTGGCCCCCGGCGAGGATGCGGGCGTCGTCATCATGGGCGGCGAGCAGCGCGATCGCCTCGTCGAGCGTACGCGGTCGGTGATAGTCGAAGCCGGCGGGAATCACTGTTTGTTCCTCCCCTGCCTGTTGTTTGCGCTCGCCGGGCCGGAGAAGACGATCTCCGGGCGCAGCGCCGTTTTGCCCCAGGATGGCCGCGCCCGGCGGACGCGGGTAGGTCAAATCAACGGCTTGCCCCGCCCATGCACGAACGGCGGAATGGCTGCACGAATGGCGGCAATCGGTGCCGCCGACGCGATTTTTGCCCGCATGGATACGAAAGAGCTTCGCGCTGTGCTCGCGCTTGGTGTGCGGTCAGATCCCCAGCGCGCGGCGGACTTCGGCCAGGTGGAAGCGGCTCACCGGCACCATCGTCTCCTTGACGGCGGGGACGATGAGATAGGCCTTGTCGTCCTTGCGCTGGAAGGCATGGGCGTGGCGCAAGTTCACTAGGAAGCTGCGGTGGGTGCGCAGGAAAGAATGGCCGGCGACATGCGCCTCGACCTTGGAGATCGACCAGGGGCAGAAATAGACCTCGGCGCCGTCATAGAGCCTGGTGTAGTGGCCCTCCGCCTTGATCGCATGGATGCGCTCGACATCGACGAAATAGATGGCGTTGTGCCGCTGATAGGGGAGCCGCGGCGGGTCGCCGGCGACCGCCTCCTCGCGGGCGAG
>JASHTP010000134.1 GCA_030040495.1 Alphaproteobacteria bacterium | reverse complement strand
TGTTGGGGTGGACGGCCCCCGAACGGCATCGATGTGCCAAGCTGGGTCGTTGCGGACCAGCTGAAGGAGGCCGTCCATGAACGAGGTTATCAGGATTGGGGTGGACACGTCCAAGTCGGTTTTCCAGGTGCATGGTGTGGACGCGGCGGAGCGGCCGGTGCTGCTCAGGAAGCTGCGCCGTGGAGAGATGAAGCGGTTCTTCGGCTCGTTTCCGCCGACGGTGATCGGGTTGGAGGCCTGCGGGGGCGCGCATCATTGGGCGCGTGTGCTGCAGGAGTTGGGCCATGAGGTTCGGCTGCTGCCGCCGCAATACGTCAAGCCCTACGTGAAGCGGGGCAAGAACGACGCGGCGGATGCGGCGGCGATCTGCGAGGCGATGAGCCGGCCGTCGATGCGCTTCGTGCCGGTGAAGACGGCGGAGAGCCAGGCGATGCTGATGCTGCATGGGGCGCGCGATCTGCTGGTGAAGCAGCGGACGATGCTGCTCAACGCGGTTCGCGGTCATGCGGCGGAGTTCGGGGTGGTGGGAGCCAAGGGCGCGGGCCGGATTGCGGAGCTGCTCGAGCGGATCGCCGCCAGCGCCGCCATTCCCGAGCTCGCGCGCGAGATCTTCGCGCGGCTGGCCGAACAGATCGAGTCGCTTGAGCAGCAGCTCGACGCGCTCGATCGACAGTTGCGGACCTGGCACCGTCAGAACGAGCGCAGCCGGCGCCTGGCCAGCATCCCGGGCGTCGGTCCGATCATCGCCACGGCGCTGGCGATGAAGGTGCCCGATCCCGGCGTCTTCCGGTCCGGCCGCCACTTCGCCGCCTGGCTGGGATTGACGCCGAAGGATCATTCCACCGCCGGCCGACAGCGCCTCGGCGCCATCACCCGTGCCGGTGACGAGACGCTGCGGCATCTGCTCGTCAGCGGCGCCATGGCGGTGATCCGGCGCGCCAAGCCGGGCCGAGCCTCGCCTTGGCTGCTGAGCCTGCTTGCCCGCAAATCGAAGATGGAGGCCGCCGTCGCGCTGGCCAACAAGATGGCGCGCATCGCCTGGGCCATGATGATGAGCGGCGAGGTCTATCGGCGACCCAAGGCCGCCTGACCCCGTCGCGCCGAGCCGGAGACTTGCAGGAGAAGATGGTGATCGGTTGATCCGAGGATCGGAAAAGCCCGTAAGGACGCAAGCGTGCTCCAACACCGCCACCGTGTTTGCCGGGACCCGATCCGCGAACCCCATCTGGGCCAGCGGCCTTTGCACGGCCGCATCGACAGGCCGGACATATGACCGCAAGCAACCGGTCGCTTGCCGCTTTCTCTTGCAGCCAGGGGGGCCGTCCACATATGCGTCCTTCGACAGCCGACTCCGTTCAATCGCTTCGCGATTGAACCCTTCGGGTCCGACCGCGAAGCGGTCGGACGGGTCGGCCAGGATGAGGTAACTTCTTGGTGGCACAAAGAAAATTTGCCTCATCCTGAGCGCGAGCGCAGCGAGCAGTCGAAGGACGCACAATCGTCTGTCCCACCGTTTTCCTCACACGCTCTTTCGCCGGGGCGACGGCCAAAAGCGATGCCGTCCAATCGGAATCCGCTCTACCGGGACGCGATGCCTGAGTCGGTCGGCCTTGCCGCTCTCCCTGCACGGCGTCGATGACGTCCGGCGTCGCTGAAGCGCGCGCCGCCCGCCTGCTTGCGGGAGCCGGCGCGATGCCCACAATCGCGCGACCGATGCCGGCCTTAGGGGAGATCGCCCGCGTGAACATCCTGATCGTGCATTCCCACCCCGAGCCCGCCAGCTTCAACGGCGCGCTCACCCGCGCCGCGGTCGCCTCCCTCGGCGAGGCCGGCCACCAGGTCGAGGTCTCCGATCTCTACGCCATGCGCTTCCGGCCGGCCTCGGACCGCAGCAACTTCGTCACGGTGAAGGACGCCGCCTATTTGAAGCCGCAGCAGGAGGAGACCTATGCCGCCGAGCATGCCGGCTTCGCCCCCGAGCTCGAGGCCGAGATGCGCAAGCTCGAGGCCTGCGACCTGCTGATCTTCCAGTTCCCGCTGTGGTGGTTCGGCCTGCCGGCGATGCTCAAGGGCTGGGTCGACCGGGTCTTCGCCGCCGGCCGCTTCTATGGCGGCGGCCGCGTCTACGCCACCGGCGTGATGCGCGGCCGGCGCGCGGTGCTGTCCTTCACCACCGGCGGCCCCGCGGCCTCCTACGCCGCCGACGGGCCGCACGGCGACATCGCGACCTTGCTGCGGCCGATCCAGCGCGGGATGCTCCACTTCATCGGCTTCGACGCGCTCCGCCCGCAGATCTCCTGGGGTCCGGCGCGCGCCTCGGCGGCCGAGCGCGACGCCATGCTGGCGGCCTGGCGCGCCCGCCTCGCCAGCATCTTCGACGAGCCGCCGATGCCTCCCGGCAGCTACTGAGCCGCGGCGCCGCGGGCCAGCGGGCCGGAGCCGACCGCTTTGACGGCCGGATCCGGAGTGTCGCGGCGGCCGCTTGGCGCCATCCTTCGCCGGCGATGATCCCGCTTCCGGAGCCGCCGATGACCGAGGCAGCCCCCGCTCTCGACCAGCCCTTCGCCGCTCTCCTCGACGGCGACGCGGCGCGCTGGACCGCGATCCTGCAGCGCGACGCGCGCCTCGACGGGCTGCTCTATTACGGCGTCGCCTCGACCGGGATCTATTGCCGGCCGGTCTGCCGCGCGCGCCGTCCCAAGATCGAAAACGTCGCCTTCTTCCGCTCCTGCGCCGAGGCCGAGGCGGCGGGCTATCGGCCCTGCAAGCTCTGCCGGCCGACCCGCGCCGCGCGGCCGATGGCGGGAGCGCGGCTGAGCGTCCGGCCGGCCGCCGTGCTCTTCGTCGATATCAGGGGCTACAGCGCCCTGGCGGCGCGGCTTCGCCCGGAGGAGGTCTTCGCCCTCCTCGACGAGTTTCACGCGCGCCTGCGGGCGATCGTCGAGGCCCATGGCGGCGTCGTGCACAAGCGGCTCGGCGACGGCGTCATGGCCGTGTTCGGCGCCCGGCAGTCGCGGCCCGACGATGCGCGGCGGGGGATCGCCTGTGGCTTCGCCCTGCTCGACGCGATGGCGGCGTGGAGCGAGGCGCGCCGCCGCGCCGGCGCGGCGCCGGTCGCGATCGGCGTCGGGCTCCATTACGGCATGTGCGCTTTCGGGCCGGCCGGCGGCGAGCCGGATATCCTCGGCGACACCGTCAATCTGGCGAGCCGGCTCGAGCGCCTGACCCGCCGCCTCGAGGCCGCGATCGCGGTGAGCGACGAGGCGCTGCGCGCGGTCTCGGCGCCAGAGGGCGAAGCGGCCCGCGCGCTTCTGTGCTCGGCGGGGATCGTGCGGCTCCCCGGCTGCGGCCCGCGCCGGGTCTGGATCGCGCCGCTGCGTCCCTCCGGCGAGCGGTGAGCGCGCGACGGGCGGAGCGACTCTATGTTGATGGCAGAAAGAAACCTCCTCATCCTGGCCGAC
>JASHTP010000133.1 GCA_030040495.1 Alphaproteobacteria bacterium | reverse complement strand
ACGGGCTCGATGCCGGCACCACCATGGGGCCGCTCGCCAATCCGCGCCGGCTCGACGCGATGGAGGGCTTCGTTGCCGACGCCAGGAAGCGCGGCGCCGAGATCCTCGCCGGCGGCGCGCGTCCCGGCAACCAGGGCTTCTTCTTCGCCCCCACCGTGATCGCCAGCCCGCCCGACGATTCTCGCGTCATGACCGAGGAGCCGTTCGGGCCGCTGGCGCCGATCACGCCCTTCAAGAGCTTCGACGAGGTGGTGGCGCGCGCCAATTCGCTGCCCTTCGGCCTCGCCGCCTACACCTTCACCAGCTCGACGCGCACGGCGAACCTCATCTCCGACGCGCTCGAAGCCGGCATGGTGGGCGTCAACAGCCTCGCCATCTCGACGCCGGAGACGCCGTTCGGCGGCATGAAGGAGAGCGGCTACGGCCATGAAGGCGGCATCGAAGGGCTCGAGGCCTATACGCAGAAGAAGCTGGTGGTGCAGGCGTGAGTGACAGAGCGGTCGCATTCCCTCCCCTCGAGGGCGGGGCGATCGCCGATGGGGTCCACCACCGAGGCACGGAGGTCACGGAGAGCAAGTGTTGAGCGCGCAAACGCGCGATTCTTCGCTTCTCTGTGCCCTCCGTGTCTCTGTGGTCGGTCTTTCCTAATGGCGTTTCGGCGGCACATGCGATAGCCCTTCAGGGGGAGGCGTGGGGGATCGGGGCGATGAGGGGCGGGATCGGCGCATGTTGACCTTCACCTATGAGCAACTGCCGGTGCGCGTCGTGTTCGGCGCCGGCAGCTTCGACAAGCTCGCCGACGAGGTGTCGCGGCTCGGCCTCAAGCGGGCGATGGTGCTGTCGACGCCGGGCCAGCGGCGGCTCGCCGACGAGGCGGCCAAGCGCCTCGGCGTCGCCACCGCCGGCATCCATGCCGAGGCGGTGATGCACGTGCCGGTGGAGACGGCGCGGCTCGCCCGCGAGACGGCGCGGCGGCTTGCGGCCGATTGCCTGGTGGCGGTGGGCGGCGGCTCCACCGTCGGCCTCGCCAAGGCCGTGGCGCTCGACACCGGCCTCCCCATCTTCGCCGTGCCCACCACCTATTCCGGCTCGGAGATGACGCCGATCTACGGCCTCACCGACAATGGGATGAAGCGCACCGGGCGCGACCGCAAGGTGCTGCCGCGCGTCGTCCTCTACGATCCCGCGCTTACCGTGGGATTGCCGGCGAAGGTGTCGGGCCCCTCGGGGATGAACGCGCTCGCCCATTGCGTCGAGGCGCTCTACGCCCAGGACGGCAACCCCATCACCTCGCTGATGGCGATCGAAGGCATCCGCGCGCTCGGCCGCGCGCTCCCGGTGGTGGTGAAGGAGCCGCTCAACCTCGAGGCGCGCAGCAAGGCGCTCTACGGCGCCTGGCTCGCCGGCAGCGCGCTGGGCAATGCGGCGATGGGCATCCATCACAAGCTCTGCCACACGCTGGGCGGCGCCTTCAACCTGCCCCATGCCGAGCTGCACACCGTGATCCTGCCGCACGCCGCCGCCTACAACCGCGACGCGGCGTCTGAGGCGATGCGGGTCATCGCCGGCGCGCTCGGCGTAACCGACGCGGCGCAGGGCCTCTACGATCTCGCCAAGAAGCTCGGTGCGCCGCTCTCGCTCAAGGAGCTCGGCATGCCCGAGGACGGCATCGAGCGCGCCGCCAAGCTCGCCACCGAGAACCCTTACTACAACCCGCGCCCGGTCGAGTATGCTGGGGTGAAGCGGCTGCTCGAGGATGCCTGGCACGGGCGCCGCCCCGGCTGAGGAGAAGGGAATGCGTCAGTTCACCGAGGACACCTTGACCGATGCCGTGGTGGCGCGGCTCGCGCGCTGCGAGGACCCGCGCTTCAAAGAGGTGATGTCGGCGCTGATCCGCCACGTCCACGCCTTCGTCCGCGAGGTCGAGCTCGGCGAGGCGGAATGGCTGGCGGCGATCCAGTTCCTGACCGCCACCGGCCAAGCCTGCGTCGGCGACCGCCAGGAATATATCCTGCTCTCCGACGTGCTCGGCGTGTCGATGCTGGTCGACGCCATCAACCACCGCAAGCCCGGCGGCGCCACCGAATCGACGGTGCTCGGCCCGTTCTACGCCGAGGGCGCGCCGGAGCTGCCCGCCGGCGCCGACATCTCGCATGGCGGCCCGGGCGAGCCCACCGAGGTCAGGGGCCGCGTGCTGACGCCCGAGGGCAAGCCGATCGCCGGCGCGGTGCTCGATGTCTGGCAGACGGCGGCCAACGCGCTCTACAGCACCCAGGACCCGAAGCAGGATCGCTTCAATTGCCGCGGCCGCTTCCGCAGCGGCGCCGATGGCGGCTTCTTCTTCCGCACGGTGAAGCCGGTGAGCTACCCGGTGCCGACCGACGGGCCGGTCGGCAAGATCCTCAACGCCATGGGCCGCCATCCGATGCGGCCGGCGCATCTCCATTTCATCGTCTCGGCGCCGGGCTACGAGCCGGTCGCGACCCATCTCTTCGTCAAGGGCGATCCCTATCTCGACAGCGACGTGGTCTTCGCCGTCAAGAACTCGCTCATCGTCGACTTCAAGCCGAAGCCGGACGGCAACACGCTCGAAGCGACCTACGATTTCGGGCTGAAGCCGGCGGACAGAAAGAGCGCGGCGTAAAAACGCGCCCACTGGCGTACCGGTATCCCCGTCGATGTTTCACGGGGAAACGCCGGCCGGCGCTCAGAGCGAGGCGACGACCTGCTTCAGCTTCGCCTGGACCTGGAGCGCCGCCTGCTTCAACCGCGGATTGTCGACCGCCGACATCGAGGCGACGGGATCGATGGCGGCGATCTCGGTCTTGCCGTTGCCGGCATCCTGCACCACCAGGTTGCAGGGCAGCATGGTGCCGATCTTGTCTTCGAGCGACAGCGCCTCGAAGGCGAGGCCCGGATTGCAGGCGCCGAGGATGCGGTACTTGCGGAAATCGAGGTTCAGCTTCTTCTTGAAGGTCTCCTTGACGTCGATCTCGGTGATGATGCCGAAGCCCTGCTGCTTCAGCGCCTCGGTGGTGCGCCGCACCGCCTCGTCGAAATCGAGCTGTAAGACTTTGCTGAAATAATAGGTCATCGCCGTCTCCTGCGGCGCCCGGCCGCGCCGGGATCGCTTTTAGGCGGCGGGCGCGCGCGGGGCATTGACCTGAATCAGCCGCGCCGGCCGGTCGGCAGCAATCGCAGGCCGGCAGATTCGACTCGGCTTATGCTACTGAGAGGTGTAGTATCGACTCGTTGGTTAACGGCTGCTTCCAGCCATTGCTGACGGCGTGCCCGGGCAGGAACGTACATTGGTATTCCCGCTTCCAGGGTGAACGGGGCCGTGCTGACGCCAAGCGAACTGCGCGACCAGGCGCGCTTCTATCGGGACGCCTCGGTACAGGAGCCGGTGCCGGAGCTGCGGCGCCGGCTGGCGAGCCACGCGTTGGCCTTGGCCCAGCTTGCCGAACGGGTCGAGCGCGAGCAGGCGGCACGGCAGCGGACCGCGCCCGACACCCTCGCCCTCCTGACGCTCCCGGCGGCTCAGGGCGCCGGCGCGAAATCCGGGTAGTAACGCCCCAGCATGCGCTCGACATAGGCGACGAGATTGGCGTAGCCGCGCGCCCTACGCGCCAGCGGCGC
>JASHTP010000009.1 GCA_030040495.1 Alphaproteobacteria bacterium | reverse complement strand
GTTCCAGCGCTCCTTCGTGCTCGCCGAGGGCATCGAGGTCGCCGGCGCCTGGCTCGACAACGGCCTGCTCAACGTCGATCTCGTGCGCCGCGTCGTCGAGCCGACGGTGCGCACGGTGGAGATCGGCAACCGAAGCAAGCCGGAGCGTCAGACCATCGAGCGGACGGCGGCGAAGGACCGCGCGTGATCCGTCCGGGAACCGGGGAGGAGGAGCATCAGGACGGCGTCCGGCCCGGGCGGGCGGCGCCGGCAGTGAGGTGAAACGATGAACCAGATCGAGAAACTGCGCCACATCACGCCCAAGGAGTTCGCGCTCCTCGGCCTGCAGGACATGGCCTATATCAAGCGCGTCGCCGCCGAGGAAGGGATCGCGTTTGCCGTCTACGCCGCCGACGGCACCCAGGTGGCGGTGCTGCCCGACCGCGAGATCGCCTTTGCCACCGTGCGCCAGCACGATCTGGAGCCGGTGAGCGTGCATTGAGCCGAGCGGCGCGCCGCCGCGGCTTGGATTGCACCCCCAGCATCTAGCGTCGGTTCGCCGAACGTCCCGCGCCCGACTCGGGGAACGTCACAAAATCTTGATTCCGGCGACGGGTCGTCCCGGCCAATGGCCCCGCGGACACAGCATGTTGGGGCGAGTCGCGGAACGTCCCGCGCCCGACTCGGGTAGCATCACAACATCTTGGGGCGGCCGAAAGGCCGGTCAGGCGGCATGGCTGGCGGTGCGGTCGGTCAGCAGCGCGTAGAGCGCGTCGGCGCTGTCGGTGCCGCGCAGCTTCTCGCAGGTCGCCTTGTCGCGCAGCAGCCGCGAGATGCGCGCCAGCGCCTTGAGATGGTCCGCGCCGGACGTCGCCGGGGTGAGCAGCAGGAAGACGAGATCGACCGGCTGGCCGTCGATCGCCTCGAAATCGATCGGCTTCTCGAGCCGGGCGAAGACGGCGTAGAGCTTCGGCAGGTCGGGCATCCGCCCGTGCGGAATGGCGGTGCCGTGGCCGATGCCGGTGGTGCCGAGCCGCTCGCGCTCGAGCAGCACCTCGAAGATGGCGCGCTCATGCTTGCCGGTGAGCTGCGCCGCGCGCTTCGCCAGCTCCTGCAGCGCCTGGCGCTTGTTGGCGGCACGCAGATTGGCGATGACGCCGGCGGGGGCGAGAATGTCGGTGATTTCCATCATGACGCCTTGCCTCTCTCGGCGCGACGGCCGCCGGCGGCGAGATCGGGATCGATCCAGCCGACATTGCCGTCGCGGCGGCGATAGACCAGGTTCAGATTGCCGTGCGCGCTGTTGCGGAAGAGCAGCGCCGGCAGGTCGGCAAGATCGAGGCGCATCACCGCCTCGCGGACCGAGAGGCGCGGGATGCCGGTGCGCATCTCGGCGATGATGAGCGGCTCGTCCTTGCCGGCGCCTTCCTCCGCGTCCGGCGCCGGCTCGGCCGCGAGCACGTAGTCGGTCGCCGGCTCGGGCGCCGTCTCCTCGCCGGCCTTGCCGCCCTTGTGGCGCGCGCGCAGCCGGCGCTTGTAGCGGCGGAGCTGCTTCTCCAGCCGCGACGCCGCGTCGTCGAAGGCGGCGTAGGCGTCGGCGGCCTCGCCATGGCACTGCACGGTGAGGCCGCGCCGCGCATGCAGCGAGATGTCGGATAGGAAAAGATGCCGCTCGCGGCAGAACACGACATGCGCCTCGATCGCTTTGCCGAGATACTTGTCGGCGATCGCCGCCGTCGCCGCTTCGGCGTGGCTGCGCAGGGAGTCACCGACATCCATCTGCTTGCCCGTGACCGTGACCTGCATTGGCTCCTGCCGGACCGACCGCAATCGAAGGAACGCCTGTAGTACGCCGGCCCTTCGCGGGCGGGCCCCTTATTGGCCCGGCCCCGCCGGGGTGTCAAGCCGCCTCTCGGTCAGAGCGTCAGCGCGCGCGCCCGCCGGCGCTGCACCGAGGAGGGGATGCGCATCGCCTCGCGGTACTTCGCCACCGTGCGCCGCGCGATGTCGACCCCCTCCTTGAGCAGGATCTCGACGAGGCGGTCGTCGGAAAGCACCTCGTCGCCCTCGGCGTCGATCAGCAGCTTGATGCGATGGCGCACCGCCTCGGCCGAAAGCGCCTCGCCGCCGCTCGTCGCGGCGATCGCCGAGGTGAAATAGTACTTGAGCTCGTAGATGCCGCGCGGCGTCGCCATGTATTTGTTCGAGGTGACGCGGCTCACCGTGCTCTCGTGCATCTCGATCGCCTCGGCGATGTCGCGCAGCACCAGCGGCTTGAGATGCTGCACGCCGTGGCGGAAGAAGCCCTCCTGCTGGCGCACGATCTCGGTCGAGACCTTGAGGATGGTCGTGGCGCGCTGGTGCAACGCCTTCACCAGCCAGTTGGCCTGCTGGTAGCGCTCCGCCAGATAATCCCTGTCGGCCTTGTTGCGCGTCGCGCCCGCGACCTCGGCGTAGTAGCGGTTGTTGACCAGCACGCGCGGCAGCGTGTCGCTGTTGAGCTCGACGGCGAAGCCGCCGCCCAGCGGCCGCACCAGCACGTCGGGCACCACCGGCTCGGCGGCGGTGGTGTCGAAGGCGAGGCCGGGCTTGGGGTTGAGCGCCTTGAGCTCGGCGACCATGTCGGCGAGATCCTCGGCGTCGACGCCGCAGAGCTTCATCAGCGCCGGCGCGTCGCGGCTCGCCAGCAGCGGCAGATTGTCGACGAGCGCCCGCATCGCCGGATCGAGCCGGTCGCGGTCCTCGAGCTGGAGCGCGAGGCATTCCGCGAGATTGCGCGCGAAGACGCCGGGCGGATCGAAGCGCTGCAGCATCCCGAGCGTCGCCTCGACGCGCTCGACGCCGCAGCCGAGCCGCTGCGCCACGTCGGCGAGTTCGCCCTGGAGATAGCCGGCATCGTCGATCATCTCGACGAGATGCGCGCCGATGACCCGGTCGACGGGATCGGCGAGATCGACCGAGAGCTGCGCCAGCAGATGGTCGCGCAAGCTGACGGGCCGGCTCAGCGTCTGGTCGAGCCCGGGCAGCGTCTCGCCGGCCTGCGGGCGGGGCGCCGCGCTCTGCCAGGCCGCGGGATCGCCGCCGAGATCGACGGTGCCGTCGCCCTCGGCGCCCGCCGCCGCTTCCCACCGCTCGCTTTCCTCGGCCTCCTCGGCCTCGGCCGGCGCCTCGGCCGGCGCTTCGGCCGGCGCCTCGTCGCGCTCGAGCAGCGGGTTCTGCTCGAGCTCGCCCTCGATATAGGCCGACAGCTCCATGTTGGAGAGCTGCAGCAACTTGATCGCCTGCTGCAGCTGGGGCGTCATGACCAGCGCCTGGGTCTGGCGAAGGTCGAGCCTCTGGGACAGCGCCATGGTGCAGCGCTTATAGCCCGAACAGGGTCATGTCTGCAAATATCGGGCCAAGTCCTTGACGGACGGTTAAGTGCTTGACAAAAAAACCGCTTCGCGGCGCTGCCCGGGCGCGGAGCGGCGCCGCCCGGAAATCGAAAAACGCCGGCAATTCAAGGCTTTTTAACCAAGTCGCGGTAAGCCCTGAGGGAGCGGCGGCGCCGACGCGCCGCCGCCGGGCGGAGAAGATCGGCGATCATGCAGGGCGGCGCAGCGCGCGATGGCGGGAACGGGCCGGCGATGCCGATGGGCGTCGCCCGGTTGTCGAAGATGATGTTCGACGGCGAGGATCTGACGCCGCTCTGGCGCGAGCTCATCGGCAAATACATCTACCAGCGCGACGACGCGGCTTCGCTCATGGACCTTGCCGTGGTCGAGCAGCTCTTCGGCAATCTCGAGGACGGCCTCGCCCGCCAGGCGGAGGCGCTCGCTCTCTGCCGGCTCTATCGCTCGCCGGTCGGCGGCGCGGCGCCGCGACTGCGGCTTCTCGCCTTCGCCGCGCCCGGCGATCTCGGCACCAACACGCCGCTCGAATTCCTGCTCGAAGGAGCCGACATCGCGCTCTCCACGCTCTACATCGTGCCCGGCCTGCCGCTGCCCGAGCAGATCCCCGACCACGACGTCGCCTTCGTCGCCGTCGGCGAATCCGACGCCAACCTGCCGATCCTCGCCGAGATCGAGCGCCTCCTCGCGCGCTGGCGCCGGCCGGTGCTCAACCGTCCCGACCGCATCCTGCAGCTCTCGCGCGAGCGGCTCTTCGCGCTGCTCGACGGCGTGCCCGGCCTCACCATGCCGATGACGCTGCGCGCCGACCGCACCAGCCTGCAGCGGCTCGGCGCCGGCACGGTGGCGCTTGCCGATCTGCTGCCCGACGGCGCCTTCCCGCTGATCGCGCGGCCGGTCGGCTCGCATGCCGGGCACGGGCTCGCCAAGCTCGACGCGCCGGCGGCGGTGAGCGCCTATCTCGCCGAGCGGCGCGAGGCCGAGTTCACCATCGCGCGCTTCGTCGACTACAGCGGCGCCGACGGGCTTTTCCGCAAGTACCGCGTCGTCTTCATCGACGGCGCGCCCTACGCCTGCCACATGGCGGTCG
>JASHTP010000132.1 GCA_030040495.1 Alphaproteobacteria bacterium | reverse complement strand
GCGCCTGCCCTCTTCGCGACCGCATCATGAGCGAGCCTGCTGCGCCTACCGCCGCGCTCGCGCCGCCGCGCGCGCCGGCCAGGACGGCGCACGCCCCTTTACTGGTGGTTACCGGCATGTCCGGCGCCGCCCGCTCGACCGCGCTGAAGGCGCTCGAGGATCTCGGCTACGAGGCGGTGGACAATCTGCCGCTGTCGCTCCTGGGCGACCTGCTGCGCGCCCCGGCGCAGCGCCCGCCGCTCGCCATCGGCGTCGACGTCCGCACCCGCGATTTCGGCGTCGGCGCGCTGCTCGCGGCGCTCGACCGGCTCGCCGCAGAGCATCGGCTCGAGCTCAAGATCGTCTTCCTCGATTGCGAGGACGACAATCTCGTGCGCCGCTACACCGAGACGCGCCGGCGCCATCCGCTCGCCGGCGACCGGCCGGTGATGGACGGCATCGCGCTGGAGCGCCGCCGCCTCTCCCCCTTGCGCGACCGCGCCGACCTCGTTATCGATACCACCGCCCTCAGCCCGGGGGATCTGAAACGGCTGCTCCATGGGCATTTCGCGCCAGATGCCGCGCCCGGCATCACCATCTTCGTAACCTCCTTCTCCTATCGCCATGGCTTGCCGCGCGATGCGGATCTCGTCCTCGACGTGCGCTTCCTGCGCAACCCGCACTATGTCGCCGCGCTCAAGCCGCTCAGCGGCCGCGACGCGGCGGTCGGCGACTTCATCGAGGCCGATGCCGGCTTCGCGCCGTTCTTCCATGGGCTCTGCGCCTGGCTCGCGCCGCTGCTGCCGCGCTACGAAGGCGAGGGCAAGAGCTATCTCACCATTGCCGTGGGCTGCACCGGCGGCCGCCATCGCTCGGTCTACGTCGCCGAGCGGCTCGCCGCCTGGCTCAGCCGACAAGGAAGGCCGGTGGGCATCGGCCACCGCGATCTCGATCAATCGGCGGCGATGGTCGCGACGGAACAAGGGGAGGCCGATGGCCCGACATAAGGACTGCGCATGATCGGAATGGTTCTCGTCACCCACGGCCGGCTCGCCGCGGAATTCGTCGCGGCGCTCGAACATGTCGTGGGACCGCAACGGCAGATCGCCGCGGTCTGCATCGGCCCCGAGGACGACATGGAGAAGCGGCGGCAGGACATCCTGCGGTGCGTCGCCGAGGTCGACGGCGGCGACGGCGTGGTGCTGCTCACCGACATGTTCGGCGGCACGCCGTCGAACCTCGCCATCTCCGTCATGGACAAGGCAAAGATCGAGGTCATCGCCGGCATCAACCTGCCGATGCTGATCAAGCTGGCGAGCCTCAGGCAGGGCGAGACCCTTGCCAACGCGGTACGCGGCGCGCAGGAGGCGGGGCGGAAATACATCAACGTCGCCTCGCAGCTCCTCGCCGACGTACGTGGATGAGCGAGGGCGACGGCACCGACCCCGATTCCGGCGGTGCCGACGCCATCCGCCGCACCGTCACCATCTGCAACAAGCGCGGTCTCCACGCGCGCGCGGCGGCGCGCTTCGTCAAGCTCGCCTACGCCTTCGACGCCGAGGTGACCGTGGCGAAGAACGGCGCGGCCGTCTCCGGCCGCTCGATCATGGGGTTGATGATGCTTGCGGCCGGTCCCGGCACCGCCATCGAGCTGCGCGCCACCGGGCCCGAAGCCGAGCGCGCGGTCGAGGCGCTCGCCGCGCTGATCAGCGGCGGCTTCGATGAGGACTGAGCCGCCGGGCGGCGAGAAGCCGAAGAGCGAGCGCGTGCTGCACGGGCTCGGCATCTCGGCCGGCGTCGCCATAGGCCCCGCCTTCATCAGCGACGACGGCGAGATCGCCGTGCCGGAGTACCGCATCCCCGCCGACGGCGTCGAGCGCGAGCTGCAGCGCTTCGCCGCGGCGCTCGAGGCGGCGCTGAAGCAGCTCAGGAAGCTCAAGGGCAAGTCGGCGGCGCTGCCGGATTCGGCGGCGGAGGAGATGGGCTATCTGCTCGACGCGCACATCGCCATGCTCACCAATTCGCGCCTGGTGCGCGGCGTCGAGCGCCGCATCGCCGAGGAGCGCGTCAACGCCGAGCGCGCGGTGCAGATCGAGATCGGCGCGATCGGCGACAGCTTCGCCGCCATGGGCGACGCCTATCTCGCCGCGCGCGGCGAGGACATCCGCGTGGTCGGCGCGCGCCTCATCCGCAACCTGACCAAGACGCCCTACGCCGCGCTGCAGCACGTCGCCGAGGGCACGATCATCCTCGCCGAGGAGCTGACGCCGGCGGACACGGCGCTGATGGATCCGCGCCGCATCGCCGGCTTCGCCGCGGTGCTGGGCGGGCCCGAGGGCCACACCGCCATCATGGCGCGCGCGCTGGGATTGCCGGCGGTGCTCGGCGTCGCCGGCCTGCTCGCCCAGGTCGAGGGCGGCGACACCGTGATCGTCGACGGCACCAGCGGCGCCGTCGTCATCAACCCCAAGCGCGAGACGGTGGCGCGCTACGAGGCGCAGCAGGAGACGCTCGAGCGCGAGGAGCGCCAGATCGCGCGGCTGAGGCGCCTGCCGGCGGTGACGCGCGACGCGGTCGAGATCACGCTCCAGGCCAATCTCGAGCTGCCGCGCGAGCTCGAGCAGGCGCTCGCCGCCGGCGCCGAGGGGCTGGGGCTGGTGCGCACCGAGTTCCTGTTCATGAACCGCGAGGATCTGCCCGACGAGGAGGAGCAGTTCGAGGCCTATCGCGGCTTGGTGCGCGGCATGGGCGGGCGGCCGGTGACCATCCGCACGCTCGACATCGGCGGCGACAAGCTCGCCGCGCCGCTCGCCGAGACGGTCGGCGCCGGCAGCGCCAACCCGGCGCTGGGCCTGCGCGCGATCCGGCTCTCGCTCAGGGAGCGGCCACTGCTCGACGCGCAGCTCGGCGCCATCCTGCGCGCCGGCGCCGACGGGCCGGTGCGCATCCTGCTGCCGAT
The DNA here is from genome assembly GCA_030040495.1 of Alphaproteobacteria bacterium. Lineage (GTDB taxonomy): Bacteria > Pseudomonadota > Alphaproteobacteria > ATCC43930 > CGMCC-115725 > DAHUYF01. The sequence goes on along the minus strand of JASHTP010000132.1, from coordinate 553 downwards.
GATCTCGAGCCTCGGCGAGATCCGCAAGGTGCGCGAGGCGCTGGCGCAGGTGGTGCGGCGGCTGAAGCGCCGCGGCGTCCGGATCGCCGAGCCGCCGCCGCCGCTGGGCGTGATGATCGAGATTCCCGGCGCGGCGCTCGCCGCCGACGCGCTCGCCGCCGAGAGCGACTTCTTCGCCATCGGCACCAACGACCTCGTCCAGTACACGCTCGCCATCGACCGCGGCGACGAGCAGGTGGCGCATCTCTACAACCCGCTGCACCCTGCCGTGCTGCGACTCATCCAGTTCGCCGTCGAAGCGGCCCTGCGCGCCCGCATCGGCGTCAGCCTGTGCGGCGAGATGGCCGGCGATCCCCGCTTCACCGCGCTGCTGCTCGGCCTCGGCATCCGCGACCTGTCGATGGCCCCGGGCAAGATCGGCCGCGTCAAGCAGCGCGTGCGCGCGCTCGACATCGTCGCCGCCGGCCGCCGCGCCCGCGCCATCATGGACCAGCTCGACGACGCCCGCATCGCGAGCCTGCTCGACGATTTCAACGCGCTGGCGTGAGAAGCC
>JASHTP010000131.1 GCA_030040495.1 Alphaproteobacteria bacterium | reverse complement strand
CGTCCTGCCGGCAATCGAGATGGGGCGAGCCCAGCGCCGCCATCAGCTCTTTGAGGGCGAGCATCGCTTCGCAATCGGCGAGGTCGCCCGCAAGCGCGGCGATGCGGCTTCCCGGCACGCCCGCGAGCCGCTCGGCGAGGGCGGCGAAGGCTTCGGCCCATTCGGCTTCGACGAGCTTGCCGCCGCGGCGGACATAGGGCCGGTCGAGGCGGCGGCGAGCGAGCCCGTCGACGGCGAAGCGGGCCTTGTCGGAGATCCACTCCTCGTTCACGTCCTCGTTGAGCCGCGGCAGCACGCGCAGCACGGCCGGGCCGCGGCTGTCGACGCGGATATTGCTGCCGACCGCGTCGAGCACGTCCACGGACTCGGTCTTGCGCAGCTCCCAGGGGCGCGCCACGAAGGCGTAGGGCTTCGAGGTCAGCGCGCCGACCGGGCAGAGATCGATGATGTTGGCGGAGAGCTCGGAGCCGAGCGCGCGCTCGATGTAGGTCGAGATCTCCATGTTCTCGCCGCGACCGGTGGCGCCAAGCTCCTCGACGCCGGCGACGTCGGTGAGGAAGCGGACGCAGCGCGTGCAATGGATGCAGCGCGTCATGCTGGTGGCAACGAGCGGCCCGAAATCCTTGTCCTTCACCGCGCGCTTGTTCTCGAGGAAGCGGCTGCGGTCGAAGCCGTAGGCCATGGCCTGGTCCTGCAGGTCGCATTCGCCGCCCTGGTCGCAGATCGGGCAGTCGAGCGGATGGTTGATGAGCAGGAACTCCATCACCCCGTGCCGCGCCTTCTTGGCCTTCTCGCTGTCGGTATGGATCACCATGCCGTCGGTCGCCGGCATGGCGCAGGAGGCGATCGGCTTCGGCGCCTTCTCCTGCTCGACCAGGCACATGCGGCAGTTGCCGGCGATCGCCAGGCGCTCATGGAAGCAGAAATGCGCCACCTCGACGCCGGCCTGCTGGCAGGCCTGCAGCACCGTCGTGCCCGGTGGCACCTCGACCGCGATTCCGTTGATGGTGAGCTTCGGCATCGTCCCGGTCCTTACGCCGCGCGCCGCGATGCGGCTTCGCGGTACTCCTTGATGCGCCGCTCGAGCTCCGGCCGGAAATGGCGGATGAGGCCCTGCACCGGCCAGGCCGCGGCATCGCCCAGCGCGCAGATGGTGTGGCCTTCGATCTCGTAGGAGACGTCGAGCAGCAGGTCGATCTCCGCGACGGAGGCGTCGCCCTTCACCATGCGCTCCATGACGCGCCACATCCAGCCGGTACCCTCGCGGCACGGGGTGCATTGGCCGCAGCTCTCATGCTTGTAGAATTTCGACAGCCGCGCGATCGCCTTGACGATGTCGGTCGACTTGTCCATGACGATCACCGCCGCGGTGCCGAGCCCGCTTTTCACGTCGCGCAGCGCGTCGAAATCCATCAGCACGCTGTCGCAGACCGATTTCGGGATGACCGGCACCGATGAGCCGCCGGGGATCACGCCGAGAAGATTGTCCCAGCCGCCGCGCACACCGCCGGCATGGGCGTCGATGAGCTCGCGCAGCGGGATGCTCATCGCCTCTTCGACGTTGCACGGCTTCTCGACATGGCCGGAGATGCAGAAGATCTTGGTGCCCTCGTTCTTCGGCCGGCCGATGCCGGCGAACCACGAGGCGCCGCGGCGCAGGATGGTCGGCACCACGGCGATGCTCTCGACATTGTTCACCGTGGTGGGGCAGCCATAGAGCCCGACCGCCGCCGGGAAGGGCGGCTTGAGGCGCGGCTGGCCCTTCTTGCCTTCGAGGCTCTCGAGCAGCGCGGTCTCCTCGCCGCAGATGTAGGCGCCGGCGCCGCGATGCAGGTAGAGCTCGAGATCGTAGCCGGAGCCGCAGGCATTCTTGCCGACGAGGCCGGCTTCGTAGGCCTCGTCGATCGCCGTCTGCAGCCGCTTGGCCTCGTTGACGAACTCGCCGCGGATATAGATGTAGCAGGCATGGACGCCCATCCCGGCGGAGGCGAGCAGGCAGCCTTCGATCAGCTTCTGCGGATCGTGGCGGATGATGTCGCGGTCCTTGCAGGTGCCGGGCTCGGATTCGTCGGCATTGACCACGAGATAGGTCGGGCGGTCGCTCTGCTTCGGCATGAAGGACCATTTGACCCCGGTCGGGAAGCCGGCCCCGCCGCGGCCCCTGAGGCCCGAATTCTTGACCTCGTTTACGATCCAGTCGCGGCCTTTGAGGATGAGTTCCTTGGTGCCATCCCAGTCGCCGCGCGCACGCGCGCCGGGGAGGTGCCAGTCATGGAGGCCGTAGAGATTGGTGAAGATGCGGTCCTTGTCGGCAAGCATCAGCGCTTGTCTCCCGTGAAGGAGAGGTCCTTCAGCGTCTGCGGCCCGCCCGCAGGCGCCGAGGTCTGGCGCCCGACGACCGAGCCGGGCGACGGCGTCTCGCCGCGCCTCAACGCCTCGATCAGGCGCTCGGTGGCGGGACCGTCGAGATCCTCGTAGAAATCGTCGTTGACCTGGATGATCGGCGCGTTGACGCAGGCGCCGAGGCATTCGACCTCGGTCAGCGTGAATTGCCCGTCCGGCGTGGTCTCGCCGACGCCTATGCCGAGCTTGCGCTCGCACGCCTTCACCACCTCGTCCGAGCCCCGGAGCCAGCATGGCGTCGTCGTGCAGATCTGGAAGAAATGCCGGCCCACCGGCTTGAGATTGAACATGGAATAGAAGGTGGCCACCTCGTAGACGCGGATGCGCGCCATGCCGAGCAGGTCGGCTACCACGTCCATCGCCGCGCGCGGCAGCCAGTTGCCGTGCTGGCGCTGGGCCAGGTCGAGCAGAGCCAGTACTGCGCTCGCCTGCCGGCCCGGCGGGTACTTGGCGATCTCGGCCTTGACCTTCGCGAAATTTTCCGGGCTGAAGGCGAAGCTCGCCGGCTGCTCGACCGGCGTGTCGTTGACGTTGCTCATCGGTCGATGCTCCCGAAGACGATGTCCATCGAGCCGATGATGGCGACGATGTCGGCCAGCATGTGGCCCCGGCCGACGAAATCGATGCTCTGCAGGAAGGCGAAGTCCGGGCAGCGGATCTTGCAGCGGTAGGGCCGGTTGGTGCCGTCGGAGACGAGATAGACGCCGAGCTCGCCCTTGGGCGCCTCGGTGACGGCGTAGGTCTCTCCCGCCGGCACGTGATAGCCCTCGGTATAGAGCTTGAAGTGGTGGATGAGCGCCTCCATCGAACTCTTCATCTCGCCGCGCGGCGGCGGCGCCACCTTGCGGTCGTTGACCTTGACCGGCCCGCCCGGCATCTGCGCCAGCGCCTGCCGCATGATGCGCAGCGACTGCCGCATCTCCTCGAGCCGCACCAGATACCGGTCCCAGCAATCGCCGTTCTTGCCGATCGGGATGTCGAAATCCATCGCTTCGTAGGCGTCGTAGGGCTGCGCCTTGCGCAGGTCCCAGGCGACGCCCGAGGCGCGCAGCATCGGGCCGGTGAGGCCCCAGTCAACGGCGTCCTCGGCGCCGACCCGGCCGATATCGACGGTGCGCTGCTTGAAGATGCGGTTCTCGGTCAGCAGCACCTCGATGGCGTCGAGTACCCGCGGAAACCCGTCGCACCAGGCGAGGATGTCGTCGGCGAGCCCGGCCGGCAGGTCCTGATGGACGCCGCCGGGGCGGAAATAGGCCGCGTGCATCCGCGCGCCGCAGACGCGCTCGTAGAACTCCATCAGCTTCTCGCGCTCCTCGAAGCCCCAGAGGAACGGCGTCAGTGCGCCGACATCGAGGCCGAAGGCGCAGATATTGAGGAGGTGGTTGAGGATGCGGGTGATCTCGGCATAGAGCACGCGGATGTACTTGGCGCGCGGCGGCGGTTCGATGCCGAGCAGCCGCTCGACGGCGAGCGCGTAGCTGTGCTCCATGCCCATCGGCGAGACATAGTCGAGCCGGTCGAAATAGGGCACCGCCTGGAGATAGGTCTTGTATTCGATGAGCTTCTCGGTGCCGCGATGCAGCAGGCCTATATGCGGGTCGGCGCGGTCCACGACCTCGCCGTCCATCTCGAGGACGAGGCGCAGCACGCCGTGGGCCGCCGGGTGCTGCGGCCCGAAATTCATGGTGAAGCTCTTGATCCTGGCTTCGGCCTCGGCGGCTTCGGTCACTTTCCGCCCTCCCCCGCCTTCGCCTTCTCGTCGCCGGGCAGCACCTGGTTCATGCCCTCCCACGGCGAGAGGAAGTCGAAGCTGCGGAACTCCTGCGTCAGGCGCACCGGCTCGTAGACGACGCGCTTCTGGTCCTCGTCGTAACGCACCTCGACATAGCCGGTGAGCGGGAAATCCTTGCGCAGCGGATGGCCCTCGAAGCCGTAATCGGTAAGCAGGCGGCGCAGATCCGGATGGTCGGCGAAGTAGACGCCGAACAGGTCCCAGGTCTCGCGCTCGAACCAGCCGGCGGCGCGGTAGACTGCGGTCACCGACGGCACGGAATGCTCCTCGTCCGTCGTCACCTTGACGCGGATGCGCTGGTTGAGCTTGAGGCTCAACAGGTTGTAGACGATCTCGAAGCGCTCGGGCCGGTCCGGGTAGTCGACGCCGCAGAGATCGGAGAGCAGCTTGAACAGGCAGCGGGGATCGTCGCGCAGGAAGGTCAGCACCGGCACGATCGCCTCGCGCTTCGCGCTGACCACCAGCTGGTCGTGGATGATCGCGGCCCCGAGCACGTGCTGCGGCAGCGAGGCCGCCACGTGGTCGCCGAGCTCCTTGAGCGTCTGGCCCATGGCACGTTCTTCCTCTCAGCGCGCGAAGACCCGTTCGCGCCGGATCTTCTTCTGCAGCTGCAGGATGCCGTAGAGCAGCGCCTCGGCGGTCGGCGGGCATCCCGGCACGTAGATGTCGACCGGGACGACGCGGTCGCAGCCGCGCACCACCGAATAGGAATAGTGGTAGTAGCCGCCGCCATTGGCGCAGGAGCCCATCGAGATGACCCAGCGCGGCTCCGACATCTGGTCGTAGACCTTGCGCAGGGCCGGCGCCATCTTGTTGGTGAGCGTGCCGGCGACGATCATCACGTCGGACTGGCGCGGGCTCGGCCGGAAGACGACGCCGAAGCGGTCGAGATCGTAGCGCGCCGCGCCGGTATGCATCATCTCGATGGCGCAGCAGGCGAGCCCGAAGGTCATCGGCCAGAGCGATCCCGTGCGTGCCCAGTTGACGATCTGGTCGAGCCTTTCGAGTTGGGTGACGAGGAACCCCTTGTCGCGGACCTCCTCGGTCATCTGGCGGAGCACCGCCTCGGACGGCGCGACCGTCGTGTCAGGCGTGGTGGTCACTCCCATTCGAGCGCCCCTTTCTTCCACTCATAGATGAAGCCGACCGTCAGCACGGCGAGGAACACGATCATCGACCAGAAGCCGAAGAGGCCGATCTTGCCCAGCGACACCGCCCAGGGAAACAGGAAGGCGACCTCGAGGTCGAAGATGATGAACAGGATGGAGACGAGGTAGAAGCGCACGTCGAACTTGCTGCGCGCGTCGGCGAACGGCTCGAAGCCGCATTCATAGGGCGAAAGCTTCTCCGAATCCGGATTCTGCCGCGCGACGACGATCGACGCGACGACGAACACGGTCGCCAGGGCGAAGGCGATGGCAATGAAGATGACGATCGGCAGGTACTCGCGCAACAGGCTATCCATGGCGCGGCCTCCTTAGGAGCTTGGTGCTGCGATCGGGAGGGTGCAGCCGCATGCGCCGCCATCGAGAAGTGAGGCCAAAGCTTGCACGCTCCCCGCGAAATATGGGTTGCCCTCGCCGGATGGGAACACCCAAATCGCCGGGATGGCGGGAGTGACGGGGCTCGAACCCGCGGCCTCCGGCGTGACAGGCCGGCGCTCTAACCAACTGAGCTACACCCCCGCAGCACTCGCTCCGCGGCGAAGGTTACTAAACCCGCGCACCCTGGAGTGTCAAGCAGGTGCGGCCCCGCGGCGGCGGCGCCTTCGCGGCCCGGTCGCTGGTGGGCGATGAGGGATTCGAACCCCCGACCCTCTCGGTGTAAACGAGATGCTCTACCGCTGAGCTAATCGCCCGACGCGGAGCGGACCATAGCACAGATTTTGGCCATATCGCGGCCGCGCGGCCGGACCCGAAGGGGTCGATCGCGAGGCGGCTGAGCGGCCTCGGCCGTGGCGGGACGCAGGGGCGCTCCCGGGGCGCGGAGCGCCGGCTACTGCACCGCGTCCTTGAGCTGCTTGCCGGCGCGGAACTTCGGCAGCTTCGACGCGGCGATGGTGATCTTCTCGCCGGTGCGCGGATTGCGCCCTTCGGAAGCGGCGCGCTGCGTGACGGTGAAGGTGCCGAAACCGACGAGACGCACCTCGCTGCCCTTCTTCAACTCGCCCGTGATGCAGTCGAAGACCGCATCCACCGCCTTTTCCGCTTCCTGCTTCTTGAGGCCGGTGGAGTTGGCGACGGCGTCGACGAGTTCGTTCTTGTTCACGAGCGCCCCCTGGCTTGATGCCTAGTTTTCATCTCTCGCGGCGCAGTCTAGATCGTGGCTCTCGGCGGCGTCAATCGCCGAGCGTCGCGGATTTCCTCGCTTTCGAGTCAATGCCGAAACGACCGCGCCGCCATCCCGGAGGGAGGGCGGCGCGACATCGGACGCGGCGACGCGACGTCAGTGCGTGACGAGGTTCGGCCGGTCTTCGCCGGGCTTGGGCGGCAGCACCTGCGTCTCGGTCACCTCGTTCCACTCGATCGGCTCGGGCGGGCGCACCAGCGCGTACTTCAGCAGCTCATCGGAGGAGCCGACCGGAATGATGGTGAGCCCGCGCTTGACGTTGTCCGGAATCTCGGCGAGATCCTTCTCGTTCTCCTTCGGGATCAGCACCGTCTTCAGACCGCCGCGCAGCGCGGCAAGCAGCTTCTCCTTGAGCCCGCCGATCGGCAGCACCCGCCCGCGCAGGGTGATCTCGCCGGTCATGGCGATGTCCTTGCGCACGGGAATGCCGGTCAGCACCGAGACGATCGACGTCACCATGGCGACGCCGGCGGACGGGCCGTCCTTGGGCGTAGCCCCCTCCGGCACGTGGACGTGGATGTCCTTCTTCTCGAAGATGGTCGGCAGGATGCCGAAGGCGAAGCTGCGCGACTTGACGTAGCTCTCCGCCGCCTGCACCGATTCCTTCATGACGTCGCCGAGCTTGCCGGTCGCCGTCACCTTGCCCTTGCCCGGCACGGTGACCGCCTCGATCGACAGCAGCTCGCCGCCGACCTCGGTCCAGGCGAGGCCGGTGGTGACGCCGACGAGATCGTTCTCCTCGACCTCGCCGTAGCGGAAGCGCCGCACGCCGGCGTACTTCTCGAGGTTGCGCCGCGTCACCGTGACCTTGGCGAGCTTGCGCATCAGGATGTCCTTGATCGCCTTCCGCGTCAGGTTGGCGATCTCGCGCTCCAGGTTGCGCACGCCGGCCTCGCGCGTGTAGTAGCGGATGAGGTCGCGCAGGGCGTCGTCGGTGACGTTCCACTCAGTCTTCTTGAGGCCATGCGCCTTCATCTGCTTGGGGATGAGGTGGCGCTTGGCGATCTCGACCTTCTCGTCCTCGGTATAGCCGGGAAGCCGGATGATCTCCATGCGGTCGAGCAGCGGCTGCGGCATTCGCAGCGTGTTCGCCGTGGTCACGAACATCACGTCCGACAGGTCGTAGTCGACCTCGAGATAGTGGTCGTTGAAGGTCGAATTCTGCTCGGGGTCGAGCACCTCGAGCAGCGCCGAAGACGGGTCGCCGCGCCAGTCGGCGCCGAGCTTGTCGACCTCGTCAAGGAGGAAGAGCGGGTTCGACGACTTCGCCTTCTTCATCCCCTGGATGACCTTGCCCGGCATCGAGCCGATATAGGTGCGGCGATGGCCGCGGATCTCGGCCTCGTCGCGCACGCCGCCCAGCGACATGCGCACGAAGTTGCGGCCACAGGCGCGCGCCACCGACTTGCCGAGCGAGGTCTTGCCGACGCCCGGCGGGCCGACGAGGCAGAGGATCGGCCCCTTCACCTTGCGCATACGCTGCTGCACGGCGAGGTACTCGAGGATGCGCTCCTTCACCTTCTCAAGGCCGAAATGGTCGGCGTTCAGCACCTTCTCGGCGGCCCTGATGTCGCGCTTGATCTTGGTGCGCTGCTGCCACGGGATCGACAGCAGCCAATCGAGGTAGTTGCGCACGACGGTGGCCTCGGCCGACATCGGGCTCATGGTGCGGAGCTTCTTCACCTCCGCCTGCGCCTTGTCGCGCGCCTCCTTGGAGAGCTTGGTCTTGTTGACGCGCTCCTCGAGCTCGGCGAGCTCGTCGCGCCCGTCCTCGCCCTCGCCCAGCTCCTTCTGGATCGCCTTGAGCTGCTCGTTCAGATAGTACTCGCGTTGCGTCTTCTCCATCTGGCGCTTGACGCGCGAGCGGATGCGCTTCTCCACCTGGAGCACGCCGATCTCGCTCTCCATGTAGCCGAAGACCTTCTCGAGTCGCTCCGAGACCGTGTCGGTCTCGAGCAGTTCCTGCTTCTCCGGGATCTTGAGCGCGAGATGCGACGCTAGGGTGTCGGCGAGCTTCGAGGGATCCTCGATCTGGTTGATCGAGACCAGCACCTCGGGCGGAATCTTCTTGTTGAGCTTGATGTACTGCTCGAACTGCGAGACCGCAGTGCGCGCCAGCGCCTCGAGCTCCTGCTGCTCGCCCGGCTTCTCCTCGATGGTCTCGGCGTAGGCCTGAAAGAACTGCTCGTTGTCGGCGAAGCGGACGATGCGCGCGCGCTGACCGCCCTCGACCAGCACCTTGACCGTGCCGTCGGGGAGCTTCAGCAGCTGCAGCACCGTGCCGATCGTGCCCACGGAGTAGATGTCGGCCGAGGTCGGGTCGTCCTGAGCGGCGTTCTTCTGGGTGACGAGCAGGATCTGCT
>JASHTP010000130.1 GCA_030040495.1 Alphaproteobacteria bacterium | reverse complement strand
CCGTCGCCAGCAGCGCCAGCAGCAGCGCCGCGCCGACGCTTGCCGCGCCGACGCTCACGGGCGGACGACCGTGTAGCCTTGCTCGGCGAGCGTCAGCAGCCGGGCGACGCCCGCCGTCACCGGGCGCGCGTGTGGATTGAGCGCGACCGGCTTGCCGGTCTCGCGCTCCAGGGTTTCGACCGTGTTGATGCAGACGTCGAACCGCACGCCCTGCGACACCAGGCTGTCGACCGCCTGCCGGTCCGGGCTTTCCGCCCGCAGCAGATCGATGCCGGGCCCGAAGGCGACGATTTCGACGGCGATGCGGTCCGGCCCGTAGGCTCTCAGGACATTGTTGGCGACGCTCAGCACCAGCGCGCGCTTCGCCGGCTCGCGATCGGAAAGCTGCAAGGCCAAGCGATGCTCGGCGAAGGGCTTGTCCTCGTCCAACGGCGCGGCGGCGCGCGCCTGGCGCAGCGCCAGCGCGGCCGAACCCGAGAGCAGGCCGAGGAGCAGCCGGCGCGACCAGGCGCCGGCCCCGGCCGTCCTCGTCCGGGCGTCGCTCGAGCGCGTCATGACGCGGCATACCCGGGATTGCCGCCCACGCCTTTGAGCCTGACCTGGTTGAGCTTGGCCGGCTTCGCCGTGCCGAGCTTGCGCAGATAGGCGGCGACCGGCTCCCAGACCGGCTTGCCCTGCGGCGGCTGCGACACCGAAGCCCAGCCGGCGACGCGATAGGTCTTCTCCGCCACCACCGGAGCGCCGCCGTCCAGCGTCATGTCGGAGATGCGCCGGCCGATCTCCTCCGCCGGCGCGCAGACGTAATCCATGCCGCCGATGCGCACCATGTCACCGCCCTGCTGCAGATAGGGATCCTTGTTGAAGAGGTTGTCGCAGACATCCTCCATGATGGATTTGAGCTGCGCGCCGGTCATGTCCTGGACATAGACGTCGGGATAGGTGATCGCCGTCTGCGACAGCAGATCGCCCATGGTGATCGGCGCGCCCGGCAGCAGGCTCGGTCCCCAGCGGAACCCGGGCGACAGCGCGATCTCGGCGCCGAGCTCGTGCCTGAGCGCGTCGCAGATCAGCTGATCCATCGTGCCGTTGAAATTGCCGCGCCGGTAAAGCAGCTCGCCGGCGTCGGCGAGCTTGGCCGAGAACTCGGCCGCGTGGGGCGCCTCCAGCGCCTGCAGACGCGCGGCGACGGCGGCATCGGGCGGCAGGACGTTGGCGAAGACCGGAGCGAGCGTGTAGCGCGCGTCCCGGACGCGCCCGCCGGCCACGTCGAGATCGAGCACGGCGAGGAACTTGCCGCTGCTGCCGGCATTCGTCACCAGCGTCTTGCCGCCGGCATTGGCGACGATACTCGGCGTCGGCACGGCGTCGTGGGTATGGCCGCCCAGGATGACGTCGATGCCGCTGACGCGGCTCGCCAGCTTCAGATCGACGTCCATGCCGTTGTGGGAGAGCAGCAGCACGGCGTCGGCGCGCTGCTCGTGGCGCGCCGCGTCGACGAGCTTCTGCAGCTCGGCCTCGCGGATGCCGAAGGTCCAGTCGGCGACGAGGCGTTGCGGGTGGGCGATCGGCTGATAGGGGAAGGCTTGGCCGATGATGGCGATGCGCGCGCCGCCGATCTCGCGGACGACCGAGGGGCTGAAGACGCGGCCGCTGTCGGCGTCGAAGCTCGGCGCGCCGTTGAACGCCGCCTCGTCGGTGAGGAACACGTTCTGCGCCAGGAACTCGCCCTTGAAGGCGGCGAGGTTCTTGCGGAATTGCGCCTCGCCGTAGGTGAACTCCCAGTGCCCGGTCATGATGTCGATGCCGAGCAGGTTGCCGAGCTCGACCATCGCCGCCCCGCTCGTCGCCTGCGCCAGCGCCGAGCCCTGCCAGAGGTCGCCGCCGTCGAGCAGCAGCGACCGGCCCGGCCCCGCTTCGGCGCGCAAGCGGTCGATCAGCGTCTTCAGATGCGCGAAGCCGCCCATGCGCCCGTAACGATGCGCCGCTTCCTCGAAGTCGAGGTAGGTGAAGGCATGGGCGCGGCGTCCGCCGGCGGGAATGCCGAAATGGGCGAGAAACGCCTCGCCGACCAGATGCGGCGGCCGGCCGGCCGCGCCGGCGACGCCGATATTGGCGCTCGGCTCGCGGAAATGGACCGGCATCGCCTGGGCATGCGCGTCGGTCTGATGCAGGATGCGCACATTGCCGAAGCTGCCGATGGCGTAGATGTCTTCGCGCGCCTGCGCGCGCGCCAGCGGCGGCAGCACGCCGACGAGCGCGCCGGCGGCGAGGAGTTTCAGCGTATCGCGGCGACTGACCGCCATGAGTTCTCCTTCGCCGGGCGCGCCGTCACTTGACGACCGCTTCGCGCCACAGGCTCTGCTGCGCCTGCGCTTGCGAGATCGAGGCCTTGGCCAGCGCCTCGGCCCGCCGCGCCAGCGCCGATGCCTCGTCGTAGCGTTTCTCCTCGGCCGCCTGCCGCGCCGCCTTAAGCGCGGCTTCGGTCGGACTCCATTGATCGTGCAGCGCGCCGGCCTGCGCTTCGGCCTGCGCCGCGGCGGCATAGGCGGCGTCGAACTCGCTCTGTGTCGCGGCCAGCGCGCCGCAGGAGAGCCCGGCCAGGCCCGCCGCCGCAACCACCGCCAAAGCGCGTCTCGACATGGTCCCTCCTCCGCCCGCTCGGAGCCGCGCTAGGGGCGCGTTCCCGGTCCGGCGATCGCAACGCCGTTGCTCATGTAGGACAGGAAATATTCGAGATCGCGATAGGCCTCGTCCTCGGGCTTGAGCGGCAGCGAGCGTACCTGCTCGTTGCAGCTGACGAAGCGCCGGTCGACGGTGCCCATGCTGCCCCAGTCGGAACGGTAGATCGGGAACGACGCCAGCATGCCGAGCGCCGGCGCCAGGATGTCGCCGCGCATGCGCCGCCCGGCCGCCTGCACGTGGCAGCTCGCGCAGGAGAAATTGAGCTGCCCGCGGCGCTCGTAGAAGAACTTCTTGCCGTTCTCATAGGCCGCGAGCGCGCGGGGATCGTCGGGAATCCTGATGTCGAACGGCTTGCCGCGGGAGGTCGAGGCCATGTAGGCGTCGATTGCCGCCATGTCGCCGACCTCGTAGGGCAGCGGCTTCTCGCCGTTCTGCTCCCGGCACCGGTTGATCGCCAGGTCCAAGGTCACGACCTCGCCGCTCCGCAGGTCGAAATAGGGGTAGCTCTGGCGGATGCCGATCCCCCTGTCGGGAAAGCAGTCCGCATAGCTCTTGCCGTTCTTGAACGGCGCCTCGAACAGCCGCTTGCCGTCGTCGAGCGCGAAATCGTAGGGAGGAAACTGCATGATCTCCTCCCACTGCTTGCGCATCTCCTTGTTGACGGCGTAGGGGCCGTTGGCGAAGTCGTCGAGCGCCACGCCCGGGAACGCCCGCTCGAAATAGGCCTGGAAGGCGCGCTGGTCGCCGGCCGGGTCGATGCGCGGCCCGGCGCTCGCCGCCGGCAGCAGCGACGTGAAGAGCAGGGCGGCCGCCGCCGCTGCGCGGTAGATGCTTCCGATTCGGCCGATCATGGCTGGAGCGCTCCCTCGCCCGCCCGCGGTCAGAGGATCTTCGCGGCGATGGAATCGCTCTTGCCCTCGTTGTCGGTCCAGCTGATCTTGAGCTCGTCGCCCTTCCGTCCGCCCTTGAAGCTGAATTTGAGATACGGGTCCTTCGACACCGCCGGTCCCCAGAAGGCGGTGAAGACCGTCTTCCCGTTGCACTCGAAGCTGACCACCTCGATGTAGTGGGGCGGGATCAGCTTCCCTTCCTTGTCCTTCACGAATCCCGAATCCATCGGATGCTGGATCAGCGACTGCACTTCGGTGGACTCGCCGTGCGCCACGGCTCTGACGCGGATGGTGGATGGCATGTTGCGATCTCCCTGGCTCAGCCGCCGCAGCCGCCGAGCGTCACCTTGACCTGCTTCTTCGCGCCGTAGAGCTTGCCGGCGGATTCGACGACGACCACGACGTCGCTGGTCTTCGCCATCTTCAGCCGGCAGGAGACGCTCGGCTCCGTCCCTTCCGGAAGGCGATAGGAGGCGGCGAGCGTGTACGGATTCTCCGGAATGAGCACGGAGATCGAGGTGACGTTCGGCAGCGACGTCGTCACCGAGACCGGCACGACCGCGCCGTTCTCGGCGATCTCCGGCACGTCGAGCGAGACCTTGTCGGAAGCCTCGAGCGTCTTGCCGTAGAGCGCATCGAGCGCATGCGCCTGATCCTTCTGCGCGAAGGCGTTCTTCGGCCAGGCAGGCGCCTCCTCCGCCGCGCGCGCGGGGGGGACGAGCCCGGCAGCGACCGCCAGCGCGGCCATGCCGCCGAGACCGAGCGCGTGCAGGACCAGGCGGCGCCCGGCGCTGACCTCGCCGGACACCGAACTCACAGCTCTAGACATGTTTCCTCCGTTCGCGACACGTCGCACCCCGTCACAGCGTGTAGAGAAAATCGACGATCTCGTTGATCTCCTGCGGCGTCAGGATGAGATCGCGGCCGAAGGGCGGCATCACCGTCTGCGGATTGCGCCGCTCCTCGTCGAAGATGATCGCGTAGAGCTCCTTCCGGTCGGGAAACCGCGCCTTCATGTCGGCGAGCTCGGGCCCGACATTGCTCGGCACGTCGCCGCCCTTCATGGTGTGGCAGGCGAGGCAATTGCCCTTCGAGCGGTCGAACGCCACCGCCTGACCGGGCATCGCCGGCTCGGCGCGCGAGGACAGCGGCGCCAGCAACGGGAGGCCGAGGGCCGCAAGGGCGATCATCGGCAACGCCCCTCTCATCGCCCGCTCCTGTCCCGCCGGCCGCTCATGGCGACTGCATTTCGTCGAGCGGGCCGGCGGTCCGGGGGGTCAGATCCTTGCCCTCCGCGGTCGAGGTGATCTTGACCTCGTCCGGCGTGCGGCAATGCGCCATGCACTCCTTGTCCGCGGTGTCCGGCCGCGGATCCAGCAGGATGAAGCCGTGGCGGTTCGGCATCTTCACCTTGGGCAGGCTCTCCCGGTCGGCGACGAAATTCTCCGGCACGATGTTGGCGAGGTTCAGCACATAGGCGGTGATCGCGTAGACATCGTCGGCCGACAGGCTGTGCGGCGCTGGAAACGGCATGGCGCGGTTGATGTAGTCCCAGAGCGTCGTCGCATAGGGCCAGTAGTTGCCGACGGTCTTGGTGGGCTGGTCGCCGGTCAGCTTGGAGTCGCTGACGAGCTTCGGAAAGCGCCCCTCACCCTCGCCGAAGGTGCCGTGGCAGGCGGCACATTGCTGGGCATAGACGTCGGCGCCGTGGTCGACGGTGCCGCTTCCCGGCGGCAAGCCGCGTCCGTCGGGCAGCACCGCGATCGACCAACCGGCGATCTGCTGCGCCGAGGGCACGGTGCCGTAGCCGTAATGCTCGACACGGTCGCTTCGCGCCGCAACCGTCGGAGCCGACTTCGCCAGCTGCGCCGCCTCGTCGGCGGTTTCTGCCGCCGATGCCGGCACGGCCGCGCCGACGACGAGCGCGAACGCCAGCGCCGCCGCCGGCAGGCGCCTAGCCGAGCTCGACATCGAACACGCTCCCGTCCGCCTTGACCTGCCAAGTCTGGACCGAATTGTTGTTGTAGATGCCATTGACGCCGCGGATCTTGCGCAGTTCGGCGATGGTCGGCTGGACATAGCCGGTCTCGTCTACCGCGCGGGACTGCAACAGCGCCGGCTTGCCGTCCCAGCGCCATTCCGCGGTGAAGCGCGTGAGCGCCTTGGGCAGCACCGGCTCCTGCAGCCGGGCGCGCGTCCAGTTGATGCCGCCGTCGAAGGAGACGTCGACATGGGTGATGCGGCCCCTGCCGCTCCAGGCGAAGCCGCGGATCTCGTAGACGCCGGCTCCCTTCACCGGCATCTCCGGGCAGGGAAAGGTGATGACCGACTTCGCGTAGATCAGCCAGGTGAAGGCCCGCGCCTTGCCGTCGGGCATCAGCTCGGTGTACTGCGCCGTCTCCTCGCGGGTGAACCAGGGCTGATCGCCGATCTCCAGGCGCCGGAGCCACTTGACGTTGACGTTGCCTTGCCAGCCGGGAACGATGAGGCGGAGCGGGAAGCCCTGTTCGGGACGCAGTGCCTCGCCGTTCTGTCCATAGACGACGAGGCAATCGTCGAGACATTTCTCGAGCGGCAGGCTGCGGTCCATATGCGCGCCGTCGGCCCCTTCGGCCAGCACCCAGCGCGCGTTCTTCTTGATGCCGACCTCGTCGAGCAGCGTCGACAGCCTGACGCCGGTCCACTCGGCGCAGCTCACCATGCCGTGGGTGAATTGCAGCGAGTTGAGCTGCGCCGCCCGCCACTCCATGCCGCCGTTCGCCGGGCACTCGATGAAGTGGATGCGGGAGACCGACGGAAAGCGGCGAATGTCCGCCATGGTCAGCAGCAGCGGCCGGTCGACCATGCCATGGATCAGCAGCCGGTGCCGGGCCGGATCGACGGTCGGGCGTCCGGCATGATAGCGCTCGAAGAACAGGCCGTTGGCGGTGATGATCCCGTCCTGATGCTGCAGCGGCGTGAAGCTGACCGACGATTCCTTAGTCGCCGTCAGCCACGGCACGTTGCGCCGGATCACGTCCTTGACGAATTGCGAGGGCCGGCCATAGGGCCGATCGACCACGCCGGGGCCGACGCTCTGCGACCAATCGGGATCGCCCGGCGGGAATTCGCCGCTTGCGGCGTCCGCCTGCGCCGACCGAGCGAGCAGCGGCGCCAGCATCGCGCCGCCCAAAGCCGCCAGCCCGCCCTTGAACAGCGAGCGCCGGTTCGGCGCGACGATCCTCGTTGCTTCCTGGTCGCGCGCGGGAAGCAGCATCCCCGCGGCGCGGCGACCCAACTCCATCTCAGGCACCTCCTCCATCGGCGCGCCCGCGCCGCTCCGTTATGGTCTCGACCGAGCGGGACGCAGGCCGCCCCGTTCCGATCGGGCGGCGGCAGCTTCCGGCAGCATCGCATCGCCACCACCAGGCCGCGATTAAATTCGCTGACAATAATCCATTGCGAAAATCCTATGTTTTCGGGCACAGTAAGCCCGCTCGCGCCGATGTCGCGGGAGAAACCATCGCCCCTCAATCGGCTGGCGTCGGTGCGGCGTGGCGATGGCGCCCCTGCCCGTCCTGCCGCCGGCAGCGCTGTCTCGGATGACCAAGGTTCTGCTCATCGAGGACGACCCGGATATCGCGGCCGAGATCACCGCGGAGCTCGCCCGCAAAGGCTATGAGACGGCCCATGTCGACGACGGGCGCGCCGGGCTCGACCGTGCGCGCGGCGAGGCCTGGAACCTGCTCATCGTCGATCGCATGCTGCCCGGGATCGACGGGCTTTCGCTCATCCGCGCACTCCGCCAGCAGCAGATCCGGACGCCGGCGCTGATCCTGAGCGCGCTCGGCGCCATCGATGACAAGGTGCTGGGACTGCGCGCCGGCGGCGACGACTATCTGATCAAGCCCTTCGCCCTGGCGGAGCTCGGCGCCCGCCTCGAGGTGCTGCTGCGCCGGCCGACCGACAGCCACGAGACGATCCTGCGCGTCGGACCGCTCGAGCTCGATCTGATCGAGCGCAAGGCCTGGCGCGGCTCGCGCTCGCTCGAGCTGCTGCCGCGGGAGTTCAAGCTGCTCGAATATCTGATGCGGCGCGACGGACAGGTGGTGACGCGCGCGATGCTGCTCGAGGATCTCTGGAAGTACCGCTTCGCGGCGAAGACCAATCTGGTCGACGTCCATATGGGCCGGCTGCGCCGTAAGGTCGACCACGAGGGCGAGCCGCCCTTGATCAGCAACGTCCGGGGCAGCGGCTTCATCCTTCGTGCCCCCGCCTGAGATCATCCGGCGCAGCGGATTCCGCTGGGGCCTCGCCCTTGCCGCGGTGCTCGCCGCCACGACCGTCTTCATGTCGGCGATGATCTACTGGCTCGGCAGCTACGCGCTGTTCCGGACCGTCGACAAGTCGATCGTCGAGCAGCTGGAGCTGCTCGCCGCGCGGCCGCCCGACCTGCTGCCGTTCATGATCGCGTCGCGGATGAATCAGGGGCCGCGGGTCGTCACCCGCGTCGGGCTCTTCGGCCCCGACCGCCGGCTGCTGGTCGGCGACATCACCGCCATTCCCGACGCGCTGCGCTTGGATGGCCGCGTGCAGATGATCCTGTCGCCAAGCGGAACGGGCGAGCCGCGGCACGAGCGCTTCGCCGGGCGCCGTCTGCCGGACGGGCGTGTCCTGGTGGTGGCGCGCGACGTCGAGGACCTGCTGGCGACGCGCGCGGCCTTGCTGCAGGCGGTCATCGTCGCGCTGATTCCCGCCATCCTGCTCAGCATCGCCGGCGGCATGGTTGTCGGCATGCGCGCGCAGCGCCGCCTGGTCCAGCTGCGCCAGGCGGCGGAGCGCATCGTCGGCGGCGGCCTCGAGGAGCGCTTGCCCGCGCGCGTCCCCGGCGATGAGCTCGACCAGCTCTCCGCCAT
>JASHTP010000129.1 GCA_030040495.1 Alphaproteobacteria bacterium | reverse complement strand
GGATCTCCTCGTTGAACTCGCTGAAGCCGATGAGCGAGCGCGAGCGGAAGATGCTGTGCTCGACGACGAGGCCCGCGATGCGCCGCTTCGTCTCCTCGGGAAGCGCGTCATAGGCGGCGCGCATGTCGGCGAACTCGGTCTCGCCGCCTTCGGGCGGGATCTCGCGCGCCGAGAGCAGCGAGCAGCGCGCCGGCACGAATTTGAAGGAGCTGTCGGTGTGCCAGAGCTGGTTGCCGCGGTTGAAGAGCAGCCGCTTGTCCTCGGCCGACATGACGCGGCCCTCGGGATCGAGGTTGGAGATGTCGGCGATCTCCGGGCGGTTGAGCCGCGACTTCTTGCTGCCGGCATATTCGGGGCTGGTCTCGAGCGGGCCGAACAGGCGCGAGAAGGCGATCTGCTGCTCGTCGGAAAGCGGCTGGCCGGGGAAGACCAGCACCGCATGGCGGTTGAACGCCGCCTCGAGCGCGGCGAAGACGTCGGGCGGCAGCGGCCGGCCGAGGTCGAGGCCGGTCACCTCCGCGCCGAGATGCGGATGAAGCGGCGTGACGCGAAGAGCCATGGCGTCCTCCGGGCTTTTTTTCTGCGCCGAAGTATGCCGCCCGCGCCGCCGGCGATCAATCCGCGCGGCCGCCGCATGGCAGCCTCGGCGCGGCCGGGAGTGGCGCGGCCGGCGGATTCGGCTAGACTCCGCGAAAATCCCAGGGGAGGGGCCCGATGATCATCGAGATGCGCACCTATCAGCTGAAGCCGCGCAGCCTGCCGGAAACCATCAAGCGTTTCGGCGAGGCGCTGCCGGCGCGGCTCAAATTCTCGCCGCTGGGCGGCTTCTTCTCGACCGACGTCGGCCCGCTCAACCGCATCATCCATCTCTGGCCCTATGCCAATCTCGGCGAGCGCGAGCGCATCCGCGCCGAGGCGGTGAAGTCGGGCGGGTGGCCGCCCAAGATCGGCGAGTTCATCGAGCACATGGAAGCGAAGATCCTGCTGCCGGCGCCGTTCTCGCCGCCGCTCGAGCCGCGCCAGCTCGGCGGCGTCTACGAGTTCCGCTCCTACATCTACAAGCCCGGCTCGATCCCCAAGGTGATCGACATCTGGGGCGCGGCGATCGGCGAGCGCACCAAGCTGTCGCCGCTGGTCGGCGCCTGGTACAGCGAGCTCGGGCCCTTGAACCAGTGGGTCCATGTCTGGGCCTACAAGGATGCCGGCGAGCGCCAGCGCATCCGCGAGGAGGCGGTGAAGCGCGGCATCTGGCCGCCGCCGGGGGGCGGCGGCGAGCTGCTGGTGAGCCAGGAGAACCTGCTCGCGGTCCCGGCGCCGTTCTCGCCGCTGCGGTAGCGGCGGCACTCGGCTGAAGGCGCTGTCATTTCCCTCTCCGCGCGAAGCGGGGAGAAGGAGGGGCCCGCCGCGAAGCGGCGGGAGGGTGAGGTGTCTCTCCCTTGCGCAGTCGCGCACGCCACTAGCACCCACCTCACCCGCGCGCTTCGCGCGCCTCCTCTCCCCCCGCAAGCGGGCGGAGAGGGGAATTGGTTGTTCGGTCCGCTAAAGCAGGAGACGCGCTAAGCCGCTTTCAGCCCGTCGAGCCAGGCCTCGACCGCGCGCGCGGCGAGCGGCGCCAGCGGCGGCGCCCAATGCTCGGCCTCGCCGCGCAGCACCGGCACCGACAGGCCGGGCGTGCCGGCGATCTCGCAGGCATGGCCGATATACCAGCGCTCGAGCCCGGCGGCTTCGATCTCGAGATGGAACTGCAGCGCGAGGCCGTGCGTGCCCCAGGCGAAGGCCTGGTGGCGGTAGCGCTCGGTCTGGGCGAGGTGAACGGCGCCGCGCGGCAGGTCGAAGGTGTCGCCATGCCAGTGCAGCACCGGCGCGCCCCGGCCGAGCGGCGCCAGCGCCGAGGCGCGCCCGGCCTCGGTGAGGGCGACCGGCGCCCAGCCGATCTCCTTGCCGGTGCCGGGATAGACGCGCGCCCCCAGGGCGAGCGCCATGAGCTGGCTGCCGAGGCAGATGCCGAGCACCGGCTTGCCGGCGCCGAGCCGCCGCTCGATCAGCCGGAGCTCGTCGTGCAGGAAGGGGTAGAGCTCGCCCTGATAGGCGCCGATCGGCCCGCCCAGGACGATGACGAGGTCGGCGGCGGCGAGGTCCGGCGCGGCGAGGTCGTCGACCGACGCGTCGCGGTAGGAGCAGGCATAGCCGCGCCGCGCCAGCGCCGCCGCGAGCGTGCCGAGATCCTCGAAGGCGACGTGGCGGATGGCGACCGCGGTCGGCATGCCGTGCTCAGAGCACGGTGAGCATGCCGGCGACCAGCGGATGGCGGACGATGTCGCGGTCGTCGAGGCGGACGACCGCCACCTCCGGCACCGCCTCGAGGCGGCGCGCGATGTCGGCGAAGCCGGAGAGCCCGTCGAGCAGGTCGCTCTGGTCGGGATCGCCGGTCAGCACCATGGTCGAATGCCAGCCGAGCCGGGTGAGCAGCATCTTGATCTGGCCATAGGTGCAGTTCTGCGCCTCGTCGATGACGATGAAGGCGTTGTTGAGGGTGCGGCCGCGCATATAGGCGACCGGGGCGATCTCGATGGCGCCTTCGGCCATGAGCTGGCGCACGCGCTTGCCGCCGATGCGCTCGTTGAGCGCGTCATAGAGCGGCCGGAGATAGGGCGCGAGCTTGTCGTGGAGATCGCCGGGCAGGAAGCCCAGGCTCTCGCCGGCCTCGATCGCCGGCCGGGTGAGCACGATGCGGCCGACCTTGCCTTCCTCGAGCGCCTCGACCGCGGCGGTGATGGCGAGATAGGTCTTGCCGGTGCCGGCCGGCCCGGCGGCAAGGGTCAGGCTGTGCCGCTCGATCGCCTCCATGAGCGCGCGCTGGTTGTCGCTTTGCGGCCTGACCTTGCGCAAATAGCTCTGCTCGCGCCCGGCGTCGCGCTCCACCCCCAGCGGATGCCAGCCCGGTCCGAACAGCGGCTCGACCTTGCCTTCGGGGCTGCGGGGCTGGGCTGCGCGGCTCGAACGTTTGGCCATGCCGAATTCCTTCTCGAAAGACAGGGGAGGGAAGCGGAAAGCGCGCCCGGCCGCGGCGCGGCGGCGGGCGGAAACGGACGTAGCGAGGGAGGATCGCCGGGAGCGAGACCGGGCCGGGGCAGGGCGGGAAAAGACCCAGGAGGCAACCGCATCGACCCCCAGACGATACCGGCAAAGCCAAGGCTTGTCACTAGGACTTGCCGTTTCTTCGCGCAGTTTCTCAAAATGTGGTATGTATAGGCCTCGGCCGGCAATCATATCTCCGACTGGAGCCCTTTCTTTAGTCGCCGACCGCGTCAGGCTGATGACAGTTTCCGGCCAGTCCGGCGGCCGGACGGCACGGCCAGGGATCGCGGCGTTTTGTCTCACCTCAAAGCGTTGCCGGGCTGACCATTTGAGCCTTTCGTTGTCTCTTACCTCACAAGGACCTTCGGCGGGACCATGAGAACGCCGCGCATCACCGGAAACATCTTCGTCGCCAACCTGCCGCCGGGCTTCACCGACGCGCGCCTGGCCGACCTCTTCGATCCCTACGGGCTGGTGCTGCTCGCCCATCTCGCGCGCGATGCCAAGACCGGGGCGGTGAGGAATCACGGCCTG
>JASHTP010000128.1 GCA_030040495.1 Alphaproteobacteria bacterium | reverse complement strand
CAGGCGCCGCAGGGCGCGGTGGAGGAGCTGCTGGCGGCGGCGTGGTCGGAGCTCTTGGGGGTCGAGCGCGTCGGCCGGCACGACAACTTCTTCGAGCTCGGCGGCCACTCGCTGCTGGCGACCCGGCTGGTGTCGCGGCTGCGCGCGCTGCTCGGCGTCGAGCTCGGGCTGAGGAGCGTGTTCGAGCATGCGAGCCTGGCGCAGCTCGCCGTCCACCTGGCACGGCCCGAGCGCAGCCGCTTCGCGCATCTCGTGCGGCTGCAGCGCGGCGCCGAGGGGCCGGCGCTCTTCTGCATCCATCCCGCCGGCGGCGCCGTTTTCTGCTACCTGCCGCTCGCCGCGTCGCTCGGCCACGACCAGCCCGTCTATGGCTTGCAGGCGAAAGGGCTCGAGGCGGGCGAGGAAGCCGCGCACTCGGTCGAGCAGATGGCGCGCGACTATGTCGGCGAGATCCGCGCGGCACAGCCGACCGGCCCCTACCATCTGCTCGGCTGGTCCTTCGGCGGCCTCATCGCCTACGAGATCGCTCGCCAGCTTCAGGCCGCGGGCGAGGAGGTCGCGCTCCTCGCTCTCCTCGACACCGCTCTGACGCAGCCGGAAGGCGAGGTCGAGATCAGCGAGGCCAGCATCATCCAAACGCTGGTCGACGTGCTCGGACTCGACAAGATCATCCCCGACGCCGCGCAGGCGATCACCGACCTCGACGGCTTCGTCGCGGCCGCTCGCCACAGCGGCGTCTGGCCCGCCGACTTCTCGGCGACGCACGCCGCAGGGATCGTCGGGCTGTTCAAGCGCAACGCCGAGCAAAGCTATCGCTACGTTCCCGGCCGATACCGCGGGCCCGTCCTTCATTTCCGGGCGATGGAAAATCCCGCGAACACCGACCGCTATTTCGACTGGTCGGCCAAGATCGAGGGCGACATCACCGTGATCCCGCTCGCCTGCGCCCACAATCGCGTGCCGTTCGAGCCGAACGTCGGCGACATCGCCCGCGTGCTGCGCCCCCTGCTGCAGGCGACGCGCGTACAGCCTCCCTGAGCGCGCGCCGCTCAGGCGACCATGCGTCCGAATTCCATTTTGAACCGGTGGTCGGCGACGTCGAAATACCGGTCGTCATGCGTGACGCAGATGATGACCTTCCCCTTCGCCTTCAGCCCCGGCAGGATCTCTTCGTAGAATTTCCGCCGGAACTGCGGATCCTGGTCGGCCGCCCATTCGTCGAAGATCATCACCGGCTTGTCCTCGAGCAGCGCGACGATGAGCGCCAGGCGCTTGCGTTGGCCGGTCGAGAGCTGGATGGTGGTGAAGCTGTCGCCGCGAATCGCCGTCTTTTGATCGATCTGCATCTCGCGCAGCAGCTCGGTGATCTGCTCCGGATCCTGCTCGCCCAACCCGTACAGGCGGCGGAACAGGTGAAAATCGGAGAAGATGATCGAGATCTGATCGCGGATCCACGCTTCCGTCGCCGGCGACAGCAGCGTCTCGCCGAGGAAGATCCGGCCGCTGTCAGGATGGTAGAGTCCCGCCATCAGCTTCATCAGCGTGGTTTTGCCGGAGCCGTTGCCGCCGGTAATGAAAATGATCTCTCCGGGGCGCGCGACGAAGTCGATCGGCCCCACGGTGAAGCCGTCGCCGCCGCCATTGCCCGAATAGGTGAAGGTCGCGCCTTCGAGCCGCAGCTCCGGCCGGACCGCCGGCGCGCGCGTGTCGCCGTCGGCCGGCTGCGGCGAGGCGCTGGTGAGCTGCGCGTCGAGCGCAAGCATGCGCTCCATCGACGAGTTCGCCGTCGCCAGCGCCGGGATCGCCTGGACGATCATCGAGATCGGCCCGATGAGGAAGAGGATCGCCGAGGTGATCTTGACCAGATCGGTAGAGGCGATGCTGCTGAAGGCGGGCACCGCGAAGACGACGGTGGCGAGCAGCAGATAGAAGGTCGACTGGGCGAAGACGAACTCGCCGGCGGAGCTGCGTGCCGTCTCCTGCTTCAGCGCGGTGGCTTCTTCGGAGAGCCGTTCAATCGCCTGCGCCAGCGCCGCGCCGCGCGCCCGGCTCATCTTCACTTCCTTGAAGCCGCTGAGCAGATCGTCGATGCCCTCGAACACGTCCCGGTCCTGCTCCGCCGTTTGCTGCAGCCGTTGCCGCAACTTCTCCGAGCGCCGCAGGAAGATCGAGATGGCGAAGAAGGCGGCCATCGCCGTCAGCACCAGCGCGGTGACGGAAAGGTAGGCGACGTAGCCGGTGACGAAGAGCAGCAGCAGGCACGCCTGCCCCGCCGCGACGAAGCTCGGGGCCAGGCTCGAGATGGTGACCGGCTCCTTGGCGATGGTGGTGAGCACGGCGGCGGGGTTGAGCCGCTCGATGCGCGCGAGATCGGAGTTGCGCACCTTGGCGGCGAGCCGCATGCGCAGCTCATTGACGATGCGCTCGATCTCGCACATCGCCGTCGACATCACGTAGCGTTGCGTGATGATGTAGACGAGCAGGCACAGGCAGAACATGGCGAGCAGGCGCAGGTCGGGCCCGCGCTGCGCGGCATGCTGGGCCGCCGAGTTGATCGTGCTGAGGATGAGCGCGTTGGTCCCGCCCGCAAGGCACATCATCAGCGCCATGCGCGAGGCCGGGATCGAATTCTCCTTGCGGAGAGTCGTGAGGATCAGCACGTCGCCCGATT
>JASHTP010000127.1 GCA_030040495.1 Alphaproteobacteria bacterium | reverse complement strand
GCTGCGCGATTCCCAGCTCGGCGATCCGCGCGTGATGGAGGTAAGAAATTACATCCGGCGCGGCAAGCTGTGGGACGCATTCGACATGCACACGCGTCCCGTTCTGCTCATCGACGAGATCGATAAAGCGGATATCGAGTTTCCCAACGATCTCCTGCTCGAACTCGACCTGATGGAATTCTTCGTCTACGAGACGGGCGAGACGATCAAGGCGAAGCAGCGGCCCATCGTCATGATCACCTCCAACAACGAGAAGGAATTGCCCGACGCGTTCTTGCGCCGCTGCTTCTTCCACTACATCAAGTTTCCCGAGCGCGAGACGATGCAGAAGATCGTCGACGTGCATTATCCGGGCATGCAGAAGGCGCTGGTGCGCGAGGCGCTCAACGTCTTCTACGAGCTGCGCGAGGTGCCGGGGCTCAAGAAGAAGCCGTCGACCTCGGAGCTGCTCGACTGGCTGAAGCTGCTGATGGTCGAGGACATCCCTTCCGACGCGCTGCGGACGCGCGATCCCGGCAAGCTCATCCCGCCGCTGCACGGCGCGTTGCTCAAGAGCGAGCAGGACGTGCATCTCTTCGAGCGCCTGGCGTTCCTCAATCGGCGCGAGCGCGGCGGCTGATGTTCATCAACTTCTTCCTGGAGCTCAGGGCGGCCAAGGTGCCGGTGTCGCTCCGGGAGTACCTGACGCTGCTCGAGGCGATGAGGCAGAATCTCGCCGACTACAGCGTCGAGGATTTCTATTACCTCTCGCGCAGCGCGCTGGTGAAGGACGAGCGCAATCTCGACAAGTTCGACCGCGTCTTCGGCCGCCATTTCAAGGGGCTGGAGGCGGCGGCCGAGGCCGCGATCGAGATCCCCGAGGAGTGGCTCCGCAAGCTCGCCGAGAAGCTGCTCACCGAGGAGGAGATGAAAGCGATCCAGGCGCTGGGCGGGCTCGACAAGCTGATGGAGGAGCTCAGCAAGCGCCTCGCCGAGCAGAAGGGCCGGCACCAGGGCGGCAGCAAGTGGATCGGCACCGCCGGCACCTCGCCCTTCGGCGCCTACGGCTACAATCCCGAGGGCGTGCGCATCGGCCAGGACGCCAACCGCAGCAACCGCGCGGTCAAGGTGTGGGACAAACGCGAATTCAAGAATCTCGACGACAACGTCGAGATCGGCACGCGCAACATCAAGATCGCGTTGCGCCGCCTGCGCCGGTTCGCGCGCGAGGGCGCCGCCGAGGAGCTTGATCTCGACGACACCATCCGCTCGACCGCGCGCAATGCCGGCTGGCTCGACCTCAAGCTGGTGCCGGAGCGGCACAACGCGGCGAAGGTGCTGCTGCTGATGGACATCGGCGGCTCGATGGACGGGCATGTGCGCACCTGCGAGGAGCTGTTCTCGGCGGCGCGCGCCGAGTTCAAGCATCTCGAATTCTTCTATTTCCACAACTGCCCCTACGAGGCGCTGTGGCGCGACGCCTGGCGCCGGCATGTCGAGAAGACGCCGACGATGCAGGTGCTGCACACCTACGACAGCGGCTACAAGCTGATCTTCGTCGGCGACGCCAGCATGAGCCCTTACGAGATCGTCCAGCCCGGCGGCAGCGTCGAGCATTGGAACGAAGAGGCCGGCGAAGCCTGGCTGCGGCGCCTGCTGGCGACCTATCCGAAAGCGGTCTGGCTCAACCCGGTGCCGCAACGCTACTGGGACGGCACGCCCTCGATCCAGCTGGTGCGCGAGCTGATGGAAGGCCGCATGTTCCCGCTCACCCTCGACGGCCTCGACCGCGCCATGCGGCGGCTGACGCGGTGAGGGAGCCGTCAGTTCTCAGTTCTCAGCCGTCAGTAGCGATGAGAACTGGCCACTGACGACTGACGACGCCTCCCTACGCCGCGTTCGACTTCTCCTTCGGCTTCACATAGGCGAGTTCGGCATGCTCGGCGCAGTAGGGCTTGCCCGGCAGCGGCCGCTTGCCGCAGAAGCGGAAGCTCTTGTCCCCGGGATGCCCTTCGGGCCAGGAGCAGGCCGGGCCTTGCGCGGTGGCGACGCGCGGCGCCGGCGGCCGCTTCAGCGGCGACGGCCGTGGGTCGAGCAGCAGGCGATGCGCCTTGCCGACCACGGCGTTCTTGGTAACACCCAGCCGGCGGCCGATCTCCGCCGTCGACAGCCCTTGCTTCCACAAGGCGCCAAGCTGCTGGATGAGTTCGGGCGTCCAAACGGAGTCCATCACATCCCTCTGTATCCTGTGGGTCCTGGGTCAAGCGACCACAAGATACGGTATCACCGTCCCGCCCCCCGGCAAGCGGATTCTGCACCCTCACGGCAAGATTGACGGGGATAACTTGGGCAGGGACATTGCCCTTTCAACCCGAGGCGCGCCGAATGTTCGCTCTCGTCGCCACGCTCGCCATCCAAGCGCTGGTGTCCATGGCGGTGCTGACCCCGCCCGTCTTCGCCACCGTGGCGGCGCCCGAGATCGGCGTCAGCGCCAACACCATCGGCGTCTTCACCGCGCTCATCTACGCCGCGGCCTGCGTCGCCGCCGCGGCGAGCGGCGGGCCGATCCGGCGCCGCGGCGCCATCCGGCTCAGCCAATATTGCCTCATCCTTTGCGCCGCGGGGCTGGCGCTCACCGCGACGGCGAGCCTCGCTCTGGTGCTGCTCGGCGGGGTGCTGATCGGCGTCGGCTACGGGCCAGTGACGCCCGCCAGCTCGCATCTCCTGATCCGCCAGACGCCGCCGCACCGGCGCAGCCTGGTCTTCTCGTTGAAGCAGACCGGCGTCCCCATCGGCGGCGTCCTCGCCGGCATCGCCGTGCCGGCCTTCGTCCTGGCCTTGGGCTGGCGCGGCGCGGCGCTGGCCAGCGCCGGACTCTGCCTGCTGGTGGCGGTATTGGTCGAGCCGCTGCACCGCAGCCTCGACGACGACGTCGATCCCGCGGCGCGCGGCGAAAGCGGCGTGTTGGCGGCGATCCGCCTGGTGCTGAGGGTGCCGCCCTTGCGCCGGCTGGCCTTCGCCTCGCTCGCCTTCTCGGCGATCCAGCTCTGCTTCAGCGCCTTCGTCGTCACCTTCCTCAACGAGCGGGTCGGACTGGCGTTGGTCAGCGCCGGCGCGGTGATGGCGGCGGCGCAGGCGGCGGGAATCGCCGGCCGCATCCTCTGGGGCTGGGTCGCCGACCGGTTCCTGTCGGCGCGGGCGCTGCTGCTGCTGCTGGGGCTGGCGATGGGCGTGACCGGCGCCGCGACCGGCCTCGTCACCGGCGCCTGGCCGGTGAGCGCGATCGCCGCCGTGACCATGCTGCTCGGCGCCTCGGCGCTCGGCTGGAACGGCGTCTACCTGGCCGAGGTGGCGCAGCTCGCGCCTGCCGGGGCCGTCGGGGCGGCGACGGGCGGGGCGCTCTCGCTCACCTTCCTCGGCGTCGTCATCGGCCCGCCGCTGTTCAGCGCCGTGGTGACGGCGACGGGCAGCTATCGGCCGGCCTTCTTCGCCGCCGCGCTCGCCGCCGCGGCCGCTTCGCTGACCCTGCGCCGGCGCTAGATCAGCTGCAGCGACGCGGCCTCGCGGCCGCGCCTGGCCTGCGCCACCATCATCCGCACCGGCTGGCCGGGCTCGAGCATCTCGATGCCGGAGCGGCGTAGCGCCGTCACATGCACGAAGATGTCCTTGCTGCCGTCGTTGGGCAGGATGAAGCCGAAGCCGCGCGCCGGGTCGTACCATTTGACCACGCCGTCGAGCGATTCGGTGGCGCCGGACGGCTCGTCCAGCCCGTCGCCGCGCCCGCCGCGGAAGCGGTTCTCGCGCGGCGCTCGAGGCGTCGCGGTCGAGGCGTCGAGCTCGAGCACCTGCGCCACCGCCCGGCCCTTGGGCCCTTGCGTCCACTCGAAGACGACCGAGGCACCGTCCGGCGCTTCGCCATAACCGGCGCGCTCGAGCGCCGACAGCGGCAGGAATACGTCGCCGCTGCCGTCATTCGGGATGATGAAGCCGAACCCCTTGCTGCGATTGAACCATTTGATTTTGCCGGCAAGCCGGTAAGTCTCGCCCGGCGACTGAAAAGCACTCATCGACGCACCATCAAGACCCCCGCCCTCTCCCCTTTTGGCTCATGCCCTTACCCTGCCGGGGGCGTCACACGGCGGGGTTTATGACTCATAAGGTCGAAACCCGGACTCGGCAAGGCTCTTTGAAGCCTAGGGTTGAGAAGGCGCCGGGCGCGACTCGTCGGGCTTGATGGCGAAAAGCATGTAGTTGACGGCGACGTCGCGGCTCAGCGACCAGCGGTCGGCAAGCGGATTGTAGGCAAGCCCGCTCACCTCGCGCAGCTCGAGCCCGCCCGCCCTGACCCCCGCCGCGAGCTCCGACGGGCGCAGGAACTTGTCCCAATGATGCGTGCCGCGCGGCAGCCAGCGCAGCAGGTATTCGGCGCCGAGAATGGCGAAGAGGAAGGCCTTCGGCGTGCGGTTGAGGGTGGCGGCGATGAAGGCGCCGCCCGGCCGCACCAGCCGTGCCGCGGCGGCGAGGAAGAGCTCCGGCGCGGCGACATGCTCGACCACCTCGAGCGCCAGCACGGCATCGAAGCGCTCGCCGCCCGCGGCGAGGTCCTCGGCCGTCGTCCGGCGGTAATCGACGGCGACGCCGCTTTCCGCCGCGTGGCCGCGCGCCACCTCGAGCATCGCCTCGCCGGCATCGATGCCGGTGACGGCGAAGCCCAGCCGCGCCAGCGGCTCGCTGACCAGGCCGCCGCCGCAGCCAATGTCGAGCAGGCGCAGTCCGGCGAAGGGCCGGGAGGCGCGGGGGTCGCGCTGGAAATGCGCCGCGAGCCGGTCGCGGATGAAGCCGAGCCGCACCGGGTTGAGCTTGTGCAGCGGCCGGAACTCGCCCTCGGGCTCCCACCACGCCCGGGCGATGCGGGCAAAGCGCTCGACCTCCTCGCGATCGACCGTGCCCGTTCCCGTGTCGCCTGTCGGCTCGCTGCTCATCGCGCTGGCCCCCGTGGCCGCCTTGCTTCGGCGGCGGCGATACGAGTATGTATACGCTCCCTTTTTCCGGCAAGCTGGGCCGGCGGCATCGGGCTTGCATAGGGTTTCGGCGGGTTCCTCGGACCATGGCGCGCATCGTGCAGAAATTCGGCGGCACCTCGGTGGCCGATGTCGACCGCATCCGCAAGGTCGCGGCGCGGGTGAAGCGCGAGCTCGATGCCGGCAATGAGGTCGCCGTCGTGGTCTCGGCGATGGCCGGCACCACCAACCAGCTCGTCGACTGGACGCGACAGACCTCGACGCTGCACGACGCGCGCGAGTATGACACGGTGGTGGCCTCGGGCGAGCAGGTGACCGCCGGCCTGCTGGCGCTCGCGCTGCAGGATCTCGGCGTCAACGCGCGCTCCTGGCTCGGCTGGCAGATTCCGATCCGCACCGACGACATGCACGGCAAGGCGCGCATCCGCGAGATTCCGACCGACGAGCTGCGCCGCCGCATGCGCGACGGGCAGGTGGCGGTGGTGGCGGGCTTCCAGGGGCTCGGGCCCGACAACCGGGTCACCACCCTCGGGCGCGGCGGCTCCGACACCTCGGCGGTGGCGCTGGCGGCGGCGCTCGAGGCCGATCGCTGCGACATCTTCACCGACGTCGACGGGGTCTACACCACCGATCCCCGAATCGTTGCGAAGGCGCGGAAGCTCGATAGAATTACCTACGAGGAGATGCTGGAGCTCGCCTCGCAGGGGGCGAAGGTGCTGCAGACGCGCTCGGTCGAGATGGCGATGAACCATCGCGTGCGTGTCCAGGTGCTGTCGAGCTTTGTCGACGCTCCGGGAACCCTGGTGGTGGACGAGGAAGAGATCGTGGAACAGCAAGTGGTGAGCGGCATCGCCTACAGCCGCGACGAGGCCAAAGTGACGCTGCTCAAGGTGGCGGACCGGCCAGGCGTCGCCGCCGCCATCTTCGGCCCGCTCGCCGAGCACGCGATCAACGTCGACATGATCGTCCAGAACATCTCCGAGGACGGGCGCTTCACCGACCTGACCTTCACCGTCGGCAAGGCCGACCTGGCGCGCACCGTCAAGGTGCTCGAGGACAAGCGCGGACAGCTCGGCTTTGCCGCGCTCAAGCCCGACCCCAACGTCGTCAAGATCTCGGTCATCGGGGTCGGCATGAGGAGCCATGTCGGCGTGGCGCAGCAGATGTTCAAGACGCTGGCCGACAAGAACATCAACATCCAGGTGATCTCGACCTCGGAGATCAAGGTGAGCGTGCTCATCGCCGAGGAATACACGGAATTGGCGCTGCGCGCGCTCCACACCGCCTACGGGCTCGACGCCGGATAGGATTCACGCGGATGACAGCCGAGGCGGAACGCCGCATCGCTTCCGGGCCCGG
>JASHTP010000126.1 GCA_030040495.1 Alphaproteobacteria bacterium | reverse complement strand
AGCGGCGGGACCAGCGTGGCGGCGGCGCCCGCCAACGCCATCGGCACCGTCGGCGGTCAGCCGCACGAGAACCGGATGCCCGGCCTGGCGCTCAATTTCTGCATCTGCACCAACGGCATCATCCCGAGCCCGGGCTGAGCCGCAGGGCGGCTTCGGCGCGCACAACGCTTCGGCGAAGGGTGCGCAGCCGGCGCCGCCCGCTCCCGGCCCGGCGCGGATCGCCCGCTTCCCCGTTTCGGCGTGAGCGTCGCCGCCTGTAACAGAAGCTTTATCGTTCCCCGCTTGCCCCTCCGGTGAATCTCACTTAGGCTTGCACCGACTCGGCGCAAACGGCTGAATCCAAGAATCTCGCGCGGGAAATGACCGCCGCGGCCAAGCGCCGCAGCGGCGGCAGCCGGCACCGGGCGCGGTGGGCGGCGGCGGGCGGTGCTCCGGCTGGCGTGTTGCCATCCTTTGGTGCGCTAGGCCCGCTCCGAACTGGGGAGGGGAGACATGGCGCAGCCTTTCGTCGGCCAGATCATTGCCGTCGGCTTCAACTTCGCGCCGGACGGCTGGCTGCTGTGCGACGGCTCGAACCAGCCGATTGGCCGGTATCAGACGCTCTACCAGCTCATCGGCACTACCTATGGCGGCGACGGCGTCAACACCTTCGGCTTGCCCGATTTGCGCGGGCGCGCGCCGATCAGCATGGGCCAGGGGCCGGGCCTGTCGCCTTACGTGATCGGCCAGTTCGTCGGCACCGAGGCGGTCACGCTGCAGGCCGGTCAGGTCGGGTCGCACAATCACCTGCTTCAATTCTCGTCGCAGAGCGCGACGGACATCGCCCCGACGGCCGGTATCGCGGTCGGCGCCGGCAATCAGCCGCTGCTCAAGGGGTTCTACGCCGCCGCGGTCGCGACCGTGCCGCTCCGCCAGGGCTCGATGAGCGCCAACGGCGGCAGCCAGCCGCACGAGAACCGACAGCCCTTCCAGGTGGCCAACTACATCATCGCCTATGACGGCATTTATCCGTCGCAACAATAGCGCCGCACAGCAAGAGGCAAGCCATGGCGGAACCGTTCCTCGGCCAGATCGCGCTCTTCGGCTTCAACTTCGCGCCGCTCAACTGGGCCTTGTGCCAGGGCCAGATCCTGCCGATCAGCCAGAACAGCGCGCTCTTCTCGCTGCTCGGCACCCAATATGGCGGCAACGGCACCAGCAACTTCGCTCTGCCCAATTTCCAGGGCAACGTCGTCATCGGCCAAGGCCTGTCGGTCTTCGGCACGATCTACGACATGGGCGAGACCGGCGGCACCACCGCGGTCGCGCTGACCTCGTCGACCATGCCGGCGCACGCGCACAACCTCATGGCCGCGACCGCCGAATCCACCGCCAACGCGCCCGCCGGCGCCGTGCTCGCCTCGCCGGTGGGGTCCGGCACGCCGCGCGAGCGGCCGGTGGGCAATATCTACAATCAGACCAATCCCGACACGGCGTTGCAGTCCGGCTCCGTCATGCCGGCCGGCCAGGGCCTGCCGCACAACAATCTGCAGCCCCTTCTCGTGCTCAATTACTGCATCGCGCTGAGCGGCACTTTTCCGACGCGTCCCTAGCCCGGCGCCGCGCGCCCTAGTCCTGAGGAGCGACCATGTCAGAGCCATTCGTGGGGCAGATCGAGATCTTCGCCTTCAATTTCGCGCCGCGCAATTGGGTGCTCTGCGCCGGCCAGACCATGGCGATCAGTCAGAATCAGGCGCTGTTCGCGCTGCTCGGCACGATCTATGGCGGCAACGGCGTCAGCACCTTCAATCTGCCGGACCTGCGCGGCCGCGTCCCGGTCGGCATGGGCACCGACTTCTCGGGCACGCAATGGCCGCAGGGCATGATCACCGGCGAGGAGTCGCATCTGGTGCGGCTGCCGGAGATTCCGCCCCATGCCCATACGCTGATGGCGTCCGCCAACAAGACGACGACCACCAACACCAACACGCCGGCGGCGAACACCGCGCTGTGCGTCACCACCGGCGCCGACCAGTCCGGCAAGCCGCTGACCGTGCCGCTCTACGTCGCCGACAAGTCGCCGAGCGCGGTGCTGGATTCAAGCTCGGTCGGTACCGTCGGCAACATGCCGCACGAGAACCGGATGCCGAGCCTGGCGATCAATTTCTGCATCTGCCTCTTCGGCATCTTCCCGTCGCGCGGCTAGGGCGGCTAGTTGAACACCGCCTGGTAATCCTGCCGCTCGCGCGCCACGGTATGGATCGGCATGATGTAGAATTCGAAGCTCGGCCCGCCTTCGACCTCGGCGGTGTAGAGCCCTTCCGGCAGCACCGCGTCGCGCGGGCCCGAGAAGATCAGCGAGAAGGCGTTGTAGTCGAGGCCGGGCAGCGGCGCATGGTCCTTGACCTCGACCTGCTCGAGCCTGAGCGCCGGCCGCGCGCCCTTGAAGCGGAAGAGTTTCTTCAGATGCGGCTCGAACGCCTCGTGCGTCAACCGTCCCGCCATGGCGATCCATCCTTCTGCGCGGCGCGGCGCTCGGCGGCGCCGGCGCCGATGCTTATACTCGCGCCGCGGCCGGCGGGAAAGGAGCGCGCGCGGTGAGCGACATCGTCTGGCTCGAGACGGCGAAAGGCGCCGTCGCCTTGCGGCCGGAGCGGCCGGAGGACGAGGCGCTGCTCTATCGCCTGTTCCGCAGCTGGGCGCTCGACGAGCTCGCTCTGCTGCCCGCCGACGATGCCG
This sequence comes from Alphaproteobacteria bacterium, assembly GCA_030040495.1. Classification (GTDB taxonomy): domain Bacteria; phylum Pseudomonadota; class Alphaproteobacteria; order ATCC43930; family CGMCC-115725; genus DAHUYF01. Next base: position 1,742 of record JASHTP010000126.1, on the reverse strand, counting down.
TCAAGGAGGCGCTGCTGCGCTTCCAGTTCGGCGGCCAGATGGCGACCTACCGTGCGCGGTTCCCGGCCGCGCGCTTCGACATCATCGAGCAGGCGGGCGAGCCGGTGGGCCGCCTCGTCGTCGATCCCGGCAGCGAGACCGAGCCCGCCTGCTTCGTCGATTTCGTGCTGCTGCCGGAGCGGCGCAACAGCGGCCTCGGCCGGGCGATCATCGCCGCGGTGCTCGCCGACTATGCGCGGCTCGGCCGCAAGGTGCGCTTGAAGATCCTGGGCCACAACGCGCCGTCGCGCCGCATGTGCGCCGCCCTCGGTTTCGCCGAGATCGAGGAGCAGCCGCCCTTCATCCAGCTCGAATGGACGCCGCCGCCGCTCTCAGCCTGAGCCGCCGAGCGCCGCCCGCACGCGGGCGATGACGCCTTGCCAGTCGCCGGGGCGCTCCTGGCGGAAGAGCCGCAGGCTCGGATACCACGGGCTGCGTTCGCGCGCGCTGAGCCAGCGCCAGTCGGCGGCGAAAGGCAGCAGCACGAAGCCGGGCCGGCCGAGCGCGCCGGCGAGATGCAGCACCGCGGTATCGACGCCGACGACGAGATCGAGCGCCGCGAGCGCCGCCGCGGTCTCGGCGAAATCGGCGAGAGCGGGGGCGAGATCCTCGACGCGCCCTGGCGGCAGAAGCGCCAGATCCGCGGCGCGCTCGCCCACTTGCAGGCTGTACCAGGCGACGTCCGCGAGGTCGAGCAGCGGCCGCAGCACCTCGACCGGAAGCGAGCGCTGCGCGTCCTTGCGGTGAAGCGGGCTGCCGGCCCACACCAGGCCGATGCGGCGCCTTCCGTCGCCGCCGAGCCGGCGCTGCCAGGCCGCCCGAGACGCGGCGTCGACGGCGAGATAGGGAATCTCCGCCGGGATCGTCTCGAGCCTGGTGCCGAAGCGCAGCGGCAGGCTCAAGAGCGCGCAATGGACGTCGTAGCGCGGCAGCGCCGCGCCCTGCGCCACCACCTCGCTCGCGCCGGCGACGCTGCCGGCGAGCCGCACCAGCCGCTGCGGCACCTCGAGCACGACCCGCGCGCCCTGCGCCGCCAGCAGCTTCACGTAGCGCAGGAACTGGAGGGTGTCGCCGAAGCCCTGCTCGGCATGGACCAGGATGGTGCGGCCGGCCAGGCTCTCGCCCTGCCAGGCCGGGCCGGGGAGATGGCGCGGCGCGAGTTGATCGAGCCGCCAGCGCCATTCATGCTTGGCGAAGCCGGCTTCGAGATCGCCCAGGGTCAGCAGCAGCACCGCCTCGTTCCAATGCGCGTCGGCGAAGTCCGGCTTGAGCGCGGCGGCACGGCGCGCGAGCGCCAGCGCCTCCTCGAGCCGGCCTTCTCCGTGGCGGACGGTGCAGAGATTGAGCGCCGCCTCGGCGTCGTCGGGCGCCAGCGCCACGGCGCGCTCGTAATGCGCCGCCGCCTCCGCCGTCCGTCCCAGCCGCTCCAGCGCGCTGCCGAGATTGTTGTGCGCCGCGGCGAAATTCGGCGCGAGCGCCAGGGCGCGGCGATAGCAGGCTGCCGCCTCCTCGATCCGGCCGCGCGCCGCGAGCGCGTTGCCGAGGTTGAAATGCGCCGCGGCGATGTCGGGCGCCAGCTCCAGCGCGCGCGTGATCGCCTCGACCGCGCCTTCGGCGTCGCCCATCTGGCGCCGGGAGAGGCCGAGCAGATGCCAGGCCTCGGCCGAGGCGGGATCGCGCGCGAGGACGGAATCGCACAGGCG
>JASHTP010000125.1 GCA_030040495.1 Alphaproteobacteria bacterium | reverse complement strand
GACATTGCCCGACACCTGCCGCGTGCCCGCTGCCGCCTGCTGCACGTTGCCGGCGATCTCGCGCGTCGCCGCGCCCTGCTCCTCGACCGCCGCCGCCACCGCGCCGGTGATCTCGTTCATCCGCCCGACGATCTCGCCGATGCCCTGGATCGCCGTGACCGCCGTTCCGGTCATCGACTGGATCGCCGCCACCGTGGCCTGGATCTCCTCGGTCGCCTTGGCGGTCTGGGTGGCGAGCGACTTCACCTCGGAGGCGACCACGGCGAAGCCCCTGCCCGCCTCGCCGGCGCGCGCCGCCTCGATCGTGGCGTTGAGCGCCAGCAAGTTGGTCTGCGCCGCGATGCCGCTGATCAGCGCGACGATGTCGCCGACGCGCTTCGCCGAATCCGCCAGCGCCGTCATCGCCCCGTCGGCGCGGCCGGCCTCGGCGACGGCGCTCGACGCCACCTCCGAGGATTGCGCGACCTGGCGCGAGATCTCGTGGATCGACGAGGACAGCTCCTCGGTGGCGGAAGCGACGGTGCCGACATTGGCGCTGGTCTGCCCGGCGGCGGCGTCGGCCTGCGCCGCCTCGCCGCTGGCGGTGGAAGCGACCGCGGACATGGCGTTGGCGGACGCTTCCATCTCGGTGGCGGAGGAGGCCATGCCGTCGACCACCGCCTTGACCGAGGCCTCGAAGCCGTCCGCCAGCTTGTGCATCGCCAGCTGCCGCTCGCGCGCCGCGTCGGCCTTGAGCCGGTCCTGCTCGGCGGCGAGCCGCGTCGCCTCGGCCGAGCGCTGCTTCAGCACGGCGACGGCCTGCGCCATGGTGCCGATCTCGTCGCGCCGGTCGGCGCCCGGAATCGCCACCTCGAGGTCGCCGTCGGCGAGGCGATGGGTGACGTCGGTGAGCCGCATGATCGGACGGGTGATGCGGCGGCCGAGCCACAAGGCGATGCCGAAGCTCAACAGCGCCACCACCGCGACGATGCCGACGGTGTGCAGCGCGTTCCGCCACGTCGCCGCGTCGACCTCGTCGAGATAGACGCCGGAGCCCACCACCCATTTCCAGCGCGGCGTGAGCAGCGAGTAGGTCGCCTTGCGCAGCGGCGGCGTGTTCGGCTTCTTGGGCCAGAGATAGTAGTTGAAGCCGCCGCCGTCCTGCGCCTTCTTGATCATGTCGCGCGAAAAATAGACGCCGTCGGCATCCTTGTTGTCGTAGGACTTGGCGCCTTCGCGGTCGGGGAACAGGCCGTTGATGGTGATGACGCCGTCCTCGCGCCGCGCCATGACATATTCGGTGCCGTCATAGCGGATGGCGCGCAGCGCCTCTTTCGCCGCCTCCTGGGCGGCGGCATCGGTCATCTCGCCCTTCGCCGCCTTGGCCTCGTAGGCCTCGACGATCGCCGTCGCCGCCTCGGCCACCGCGCGCGCCCGCGCCTGGTGCTCGACCAGGGTGACGTCGCCGATGGTGCGGACCGACGCCACGCCGGCCAGGATCAAGGCGACGAGCGCCACGATCGGAATCAGCAGGATGCGGCCGTTGATGCTGTGGAAGGCTGCGCGCATGACTAGTCCTTTAGGGTCGATCCCGGACGCGTGGCGCCCGGCCTTGGCGAGCGCAATCACTGGTATATGAGTCGCGTAAAGGACTGGCTAACGACCGGCCGCCGCGGCGCCGAGGCGCCGCAGCGCATAGAGCAGGATGCCGGCGCTGACGGAGACGTTGAGCGACTGGACCCGGCCCGCCGCTTCGATGGTGACGATCTCCGCGCAAGCCTCGAGCGTGGCGCGCGCCAGCCCGGTCTCCTCGTTGCCGAGCACCAGCGCGAAAGGCCGCCCGGCGGCGTCGAGCGCGGCGAGCGGCCTGCCGCCGCTCGCGGCGGTGCCGAGCACGCGGAAATCGCGGCCGAGCCGGCGCAGCGTCGCGGCCAATCCCGCGGCGCGATAGACCGCGAGATGCTCGAGCCCGCCTTCGGCGACGCGGTAGCTCGCATCGGACGGCAGCGCCTGGGCGGGATGGTCGGAGAGCACCAGCCGCTTCAGGCCGAAGAAGGCGGCGCTGCGCGCGATCGCGCCGAGATTGTGCGGGTTGCCGACGCCGTCGAGCAGCAGCAGCATCTCGCCGTCGCGCGCCCAGCGCGCGGCTTCGGCGGGATCGAGCGCCGGCAGCTGCCGCGGCCGCGCCACCGCGACGATGCCGCCATGGAGGAGGGTGCCGGCGACGCGCTCGAGCTCTTCCGGCTTCACCAGCCGGTAGGGCTTGCGGGCGGCGGCGAGCGTCGCGCAGAAGCCGCCGGCCTCGAATTTGAGCCGCTCGTCGAAGAACAGCCGCTCGACCCGCTCGGGCGCGGCGGCGAAGAGCGCCGCGACCGCCGGCAGGCCGGCGATGCGCAACAGCTTCTCCTCGGCGCGCGCCGGCTTCTTCGGCGGCGGCTTCCGCCGCGTCATGTCCGCCGGCCGACGGCGCGCCAGCCGATGTCGCGGCGGCAGAAGCCGCCGGGCCAGCGGATGCGGTCGATCACGGCATAGGCCTTGTCGCGCGCCGCCGCCACGTCCTTGCCCAGCGCCACGACATTGAGCACGCGGCCGCCATCGGCGAGGAGGCGCGCGCCGTCGCGCCTGGTGCCGGCATGGAAGATCCTCACCTCGGGATCGAGCGCCGCCGCTTCGGCGAGGCCGAGGATCTCGGTGCCTTTCACGGGCTCGCCGGGATAGCCCTTGGCGGCGAGCACGACGCAGAGCGCGGTCTCGTCGCGCCAGCGCAAATCGAACTCGTCGAGCACGCCGTCGCGCGCGGCGATGAGCGCCGGCAGCAG